>NZ_JBEXUP010000048.1:0-60689 GCF_040614375.1 Nonomuraea sp. NPDC005983 | reverse complement strand
GCCCGGCCAGCAGTTCGCGCTCGGGCCGATGCGGCAGCCCGGCGACCGGCTCACCGGCCCATACCCGGGCCGCCGGTACGTACAGGCTGGGGTCGTCGGCGGCCTGCAAGGCGAACTCCACCCGCCACCGGTCGCTTTCGTCCGGCCGGGGTCGGGCGCCGTCGCCCGTGTCCGGCTCGACCAGCCGGAAGCAGAGCGTGGCCGCGCCCTCGGAGGTGGTGACGGACTCGTGCCACCGCTCCAACTCCTCGCGCAGCTCCGGCACGTCAGGGCAGCCGCTGTCGGCGCCGGTCAGGGCGGCCAGCCATCGGTCCAGGGGCGTTCTCGGCCGCGCCACGATGGGCTCGGTGAGCGCCGTGCGTACCAGCGCGTCGGCGAACGCGCCCAGCGCCTCGGCCAGAACCTCGCCGGACGGGCGTTCGACCTGCGCGGTGCGGCAGGCGGGCGGCATGGCCAGGGCCAGCTCCCTGAAGTAGGCCGCGTCGGCCCCCGTGAGTACCGCCCGCCACACCGCCCGCGCGTCGTTGCCGGGAAGCGCCCACATGGACTCCCGCGCCGGGCCGCTCGCGCCGTCGCGGACCAGCTGCGGCACCACCCGCCCGCGCCGCACCAGGTCACGGGCGAACTCGGCGACGGCGGCCCAATGCCGCACGGTGGCGCTGCCGGCGTGCGTGTCGAGCACCCGCAGGGCCTCGGCGGCGGGCGGCACCACGGCAGGCACCCGCCACAGCCGCAACCGAGGCCTGACCGTCTCGGCCAGCCGCCCGGTCTCGGGGGACGGCAGCGGCTCCCCGGCGGACCCGGGCAGCAACAACTCCAACACCCGAACCGCCGCCCCGTCCGGCACGGGGTCGGCAGGCGACGATGACGGCCCGTCCGGCGCCGAGCGAGGGGCCGACGCCGGTCCGCCGCCCGCGAGGCCGAGGTGGGCGGCGATGGCGGAGGGCGCGGCGGCGAAGGGGTGGGGACGC
This sequence comes from Nonomuraea sp. NPDC005983, assembly GCF_040614375.1. Lineage (NCBI taxonomy): Bacteria > Bacillati > Actinomycetota > Actinomycetes > Streptosporangiales > Streptosporangiaceae > Nonomuraea > Nonomuraea sp. NPDC005983. Next base: position 59,718 of record NZ_JBEXUP010000048.1, on the reverse strand, counting down.
GGCGCGTCGCCTTTCGCGCGGCCTGCGGCGCCGTCGGGGGACTCCGCCCAGAAGGCGAGCCCATCCCCGGCCCAGACCCCGTGTACGACCAGCACCTCGGCAGGCTACCTCGTCAGCGCGGGCCAGGCTGGCCGCTCGGGTGGGAGGGGCGGCGCAGCACCATGGTGCGGGCGCCGTCGCGGCGGCCGATCTCGCGGTGGCTGCGGGCGAACCAGCCGGTCATATCAGCCATGAGGGGGAGCTTATATAAGCAGTCTCTGAAGTCGTACAGTAAACGTATGAAACCTCCCGGATCGTGGTGCGAGCGGCCCAAGCCGCAGGCTCCTTCGTGCGAGCTGCCCTCCCCGTGGAGCAAGCCGAAGCAGCCCGATAACTGGTGCGAAACGCCCGAGTCGCCGCTCGCGGCGGTGCTCGGCTTCCTGCTGCGCACCCCAAGCGGTGATAGACCCAAGCGGTGATAGAAACGCACGTCACTGGGTAGTCGCCTTCCGCAACAGCGGAGGAGGCGATGACGTGAACGACACCCACAAGCTGGTCAACGATCTGTCCGAGCAGGTGTCCCGGCTCGTCAAGGACGAGTTGCGGCTCGCCAAGCTGGAACTCACGGCGAAGGGCAAGCGCGCGGGACGCGGCGCCGGGCTGTTCGGGGCCGCCGGCGTCATCGGCTTCCTCGGCGGAGCCACCCTCGTGGCCGCCGTGGTGCTGCTCCTCGCCCTGGTACTGCCTGCCTGGGCCGCTGCCGCGATCGTGGCGGTCGTCCTGTTCGTCATCGCCGCCCTGCTCGGCCTGTTCGGCGGGAACCAGGTGAAACGAGTCGGGCCTCCGGTTCCGGCCCAGGCGATCGCCAGTGTGCGGGCCGACCTCGACGTGGTGAGGGAGAGAGCGCACCTATGAGCGAGACGGATCCCGGATACACCCACGCGCATGCGGGGGAGGTGGGAGCCCGCAGGGCCACGGTCGGTGACCCGACGGACCACGAGTCCATCAACGTGCCGCTCACCAGGGCGGGGGCGTCGGAGAACGCGCACCAGGCGGAGGCGTACCGGATGGCGCACGCGGTCTTCGACCCCGAAGCCCCCGTGCAGGCGGCCGAGGAGGAGGCAGAGGTGCGGAAGAGCATCAAGGAGGGCCGCCGCGAGGTCGGCGGCACCGTCAGCGCCCTCGCGGACAAGATGGACGTGAAGGGCCGCGCGAGCGACGTCACGGCGGTGGCCAGGGGCAAGGTGACCGAGGTGGCCGACAAGGTCCGCGACATCACCCCGGACCAGGTCAAGGACGTGGCCGACAAGGCGGCGGCCCAGGCGCGGAAGCGGCCGATGATGCTGCTGGTCTTCCTCGCCGGAGTGGTCGCGGCGCTCGTCGTGCGGCGCATCATGAGGCGCAGGGGCAGGTAGGGTTCGCGCGCCCGGCAGAGCCCTGCCGGGCGGCGATGCCCGGCGCGGCCGAGCCTGGGGGCGGCCGCGGCATCGCCGGGGCAGGACTCGCCGAGCGGGAGGTGTATGCGGTGCCGCGGGCGTCGTCCGAGCCCGATAATCTGCCTGAGTGATTCGTCGAACGGTCGTGGCGGCCCTGGTGGGGCTGCTTGTCGCGGGGTGCGGCGCCGGGTCAGCTGTCAACGACCTCGGCACCGTCGTCAAGGGTGCCAAGGGCACGACCGTCAGCGTGGAGCTGGGCCAGGGCAAGCGGTTCTCGCTGGCCGTCGCCGACAACGCTTCCATCGGCGACAGCTGGACCCTCGAGGCGGTGCCCGACCCCAAGGTGGCCTCGTTCATCAGCAAGGAGTACCGCTCCGAGGGTGGAGGCCCGGGGTCCGGCGGCACGAGCTACTTCGTGTTCAACACCAAGCACACCGGCACCACCGAGATCAAGCTGTACGACTGCTGGCGCTGCGGCAAGGCCACGACGCCCACCAACGAGCAGAGCAAGCAGCAGTCGGGCGAGGCGATCTTCGCCGTCACCGTGAAATGAGTGCCGTCGGATGAGCACTGTCGGATGAGCACTGTCGGATGAGCGCCGTCGAGCGCGTTCGGCGGTGAGCGCCGTCAGCCGAGTACGGCCCGGCACAGCACGTCGATCGTGGTCTGCGTGATCACGGCCTGCTCGCCGCCCGCGGCGAGCCGCCGCTGACCCTCGCCGAGCATGCTCCACCCCAGGTGCGCGACCAGGTCGGGATGGGCGTGCCCGGCCTCCGCGGCGATGGCGCGCAGCGGCTCGATCATCGTCTCGTGGAGCTGGTCGATCCTGTCCTGGCACTCGCCGGGCAGGTCGATCGAGGCGACCGCGCGCAGCAGCGCGTGGTCACGGCTGCCGGCGAACGACAGCGTGGCCGCGCCGAAGGCCCGTACCCGCTGCTCCAGCGTGCCCTCGCCCGCCGCCGCGTGCAGGCGGGCGGCCCAGCGGGGGATGGAGTCCTCGACGAGCTGGGCCAGGATGTCGGCGGTTGCGGAGAAGTAGCGATAGACGCTGGACCGGGCCAGCCCGACGCGTGCCCCGACGGCTGCCGGAGTGAGCCCGGCCGCGCCCTCGGCGACCAGGATCTGCATCGCGGCCTCCAGCAGGGCCGCGTGCTGGCTGGCCCGGTGGTCGGCGACGGTCGCCGCGCTGATCCTCGGCACGTTCACTCCTCTTCGCGTTGCCTCCCCCCAGTATCGGGCAGCAGCAGCGTCGAGCCGACGCCCGCGAACAGGACGAGGCCGGTCACGACCGTCACGCGGCGGGTGGCGTCCACGGAGGCGGCGACGGCGGCGGCGCGCTGGTTCGGGTCCCTGATGGCCGCGATGGCCGCGCCGCCGCTGTCACGGACGGCCCGGCCGAGCGCGGGGTCGTCGGGCAGTTGCTCGGCCATCGCCGAGTCAAGCCCCGTGACCAGCACCGCGCCGAGTACCGCGATGCCGACGGCGGCGCCGAGCTGTCGGATCGCGCTCTGCAACCCGGAGGCCACCCCCGACTGGCGGGACGGCACCCCGGCCAGCATCACGTTGGGGAGCTGGGCGGAGGCGAACCCGACGCCGAACCCGTAGACCACCAGCCACGGCACCAGCGCCCACGGCCCCAGCGAGGGGGAGAGGGTGAGCCCGATCGCGATCGCGGCCGCGGCCTCCAGCGCCAGGCCGGTCCTGACGATGGCCCTGCCGCTGAGCCGCCGGGAGAGCTGCGGCACGGTCCCGCCCGCGAGGAACGTCCCCGCGGCCAGTGCGGCGATGATCAGCCCGGTCTGGAAGGCGCTGTAGCCCATGGCCGTCTGCAGGAACAGCGGCAGCACGAGGATCAGGCCGAACTCGCCCAGCGAGACGATCATCGCGGCGGCTCCGCCGTACCGGAAGGACGGGATGGCGAACAGCGACAGGTCCAGGACGACCGGGCGGCCCGCGCGGGACCTGGCCCGCTCCACGAGGACCAGCGCCGTCAGCGCGACGGCGGCCAGGGCGAACGCGAACGGGATGGGCGAGACCGCGTCGAGCGGCCAGGGCCGGCCGAAGACGGTGGCCTGGCCGGTCGGCCGTCCCCAGCCGTAGCGCTGGCCCTCGATCAGCCCGAACACCAGGCAGGACATGCCGACGACGGACAGCAGCACGCCGAGCGGGTCGAGCCCGCCCGCCCGTGGGTCGCGGGACTCGGGCACCTTGGCCGCGCCGAGCAGGACGAGGAGGCCGATCGGCAGGTTCACCCAGAACGCCGAGCGCCAGCCGAAGTCGGTGACGAGCCAGCCGCCGAGCAGCGGCCCGACCGCGGCCATGCCGCCGATGATCGAGCCCCACACGGCGAACGCGACCGTCCTGGGCGGGCCGGTGTAGAGGGAGTTGATGATCGCCAGGGTCATCGGCACCACCATGGACGCGCCCACGCCCTGCGCCACCCGGGCACCGACCAGCATCGCGCCGCTGCCCGCCGCGGCGGCCAGCACGCTGGCGCCGAGGAAGAGCGCGACCCCGGTGACGAACGTCCGCCGCCTGCCCCGCGCGTCGCCGGTGCGGCCGAGCGGGATGAGCAGGGCGGCGAACGTCAGCGAGTAGATCGAGTTCACCCACTCGACGTCCGTGGCGGTCAGGCCCAGGTCGGCGATGATCGCCGGCACCGCCACGTTCACGATCGTGGCGTCGACGACGATCATCGACATTCCCACGCCGAGGACGAAGAGGGGAAGCCAGCCCTGCCGGGTCCGGCCATTTAGCGACACCATGTCGCTAACGATAGCAACAGAGTGTCTTGAAACAAGCCCGTGAGTCCGAGAGGCTGCCTCCCATGGACTTCATTCGCGTGCGCGCGTCCTCCGACGGCGCCGAGACGATCTCGTGGTGGACCGGTGACGTGTACGGGTGGCAGCACGACGACGGCCCGCACCACCTGTTCGGCTTCGAAGGCGTCAACGTGGCCAGGGCGGTCGAGGTCGAGGGCGGCTGGCAGCTGCTGACCAGGGAGGCGGCCGCCTACCTCGACCCGCGCTCCCGCGAGATCATCGACACCTGGGACAACCCGATCACCGGCGAGTCCGTCGAGGTGCAGCACGTCTTCAACGACCCCGTCAACCAGCGTTTCGGCGGCTATCCCGTGCCGACCACCCGCCTGGGCGACCAGGTGGTCTTCAACGCCGACATCCGCCTGTCCTACCCCTCACCCCTCAAGGTCGCCGACTACCCCCGGAACTCGGCGGGCGACACCTACCGGGCCCTGGAGCTGTTCCAGTTCTTCGTCCAGGCCAAGGAGCTCGACTCGGGGATGCCCGACGTCCCGGCCGTGTTCTCCTGGTGCCGGGTCTCGCCGTGGCTGCCCTGGATGGCGATGGGGCAGCGCGAGGGCGGGCTCGTCTACCACTGCCGGGGGCACAAGACGTCCGAGGTGCCCGAGCGGCTGCGCGCGCACGTCGGCGAGCGGTTCCTGCACGCCCCGACCGAGTGGACGGCGCCCAACATGACGAGCTGGACCGCGTTCGCGGATAAAGTCGGCCGGTGAGCACCGACCTGTTCTGCGAGATCATCACGGGGGAGCGGCCCGCCACCATCGTGCACTCCGACGAGGTGGCCGTCTCCTTCCTCGACGCCCGGCCGGTCTTCAAGGGGCACGTCCTGGTCGTGCCGAGGGTGCACGTCGAGACGCTCGCCGACCTCGTCGAGGTCGGCCCCTTCTTCGAGCGGGTCCAGGCGATGGCCAGGGCGGTGGAGGAGGGCCTGGAGGCGGGCGGCACGTTCGTGGCGATGAACAACCGCGTCAGCCAGAGCGTCGCGCACCTGCACGTGCACGTGGTGCCGCGCACCCGCAAGGACGGGCTGCGCGGCTTCTTCTGGCCGCGCACCACCTACGCGTCGGCCGAGGAGGCCGAGAGCTACGCCGAGAGGATCGCCAAGGCGCTCCCCGGACACTGACCGGCGCCGGGAAACGACGAGAACCCCGGGAACGACGCAGGCCCGGGAAACGACGGAAGCCCTGGGAAGGCGTCGAGGCGCTGCCTGTCACCGGCAGGGGGAGCGGCAGTAGGCTCCGGCGATGGAGTACCTGGTCGGAACCGTCGTCGTGGCAGCCCTCGTAGGCGTGCCCGCGATCGTGCTGTGGCGGGTGCTGCGCGGTCGGCGCGAGCTGGGCACCAGCCCGGCCGAGCGCGCCACGTTCGAGACCCTGCACACCGCCTCGCTCGCCGGGCCGCCGCTGCGCGCCGGGCTCACCGTCGACGGCGCGGAGAAGGCGTCGCGGCACCTGCGCGCGCTGCTCGGCTCGTCCGCGCTGGCGATCACCGACGGCGAGCGGCTGCTCGTCTACGACGGCGACGGCGACCACCACGTGGACCAGGCGTTCGAGCACGCGGCGGCCACCCTCAAGGACGGCCGCACCCAGGTGCTGAGCATCGACTGCGAGCTGCTGGAGTGCCCGATCAGGCACGCCGTGGTGGTGCCGCTCACCACCGATGACCGGGTGGTGGGGTCGCTGACGGCGTACGGCTCCTACTCCTCGGCCGGGCTCGTCAGGGCCGCGCAGCAGGTGGCCGGTTGGGTGGACTCGCAACTGGAGCTGGCCGAGCTGCATCGCTCGCGGACGCTGCTGATGGAGGCCGAGGTGCGGGCGCTGCGGGCGCAGATCTCGCCGCACTTCATCTACAACTCGCTCACCACGATCGCCTCGTTCGTCCGCACCGACCCGGAACGGGCCAGGGAGCTGCTGCTGGAGTTCGCCGACTTCACCCGCTACAGCTTCCGCAGGCACGGCGAGTTCACCACGCTCGCCGAGGAGCTGCGCTCGATCGACCGCTACCTGACCCTGGAGCGGGCCCGCTTCGGCGACCAGTTGCAGGTGACGTTGCGGATCGCGCCGGAGGTGCTGCCGGTGGCGGTGCCGTTCCTGTGCCTGCAGCCGCTCGTGGAGAACGCCGTGCGGCACGGGCTGGAGAGCAGGAACGGCGTCGGACGCATCACGATCATCGCCGAGGACGCCGGGGCCGAGTGCCGGATCAGCGTCGAGGACGACGGCCTCGGCATGGACCCCGACAGGCTGCGCCGCATCCTTGCAGGTGACATCACTCCCGCGGGCGGGGTGGGGCTGGCCAACGTGGACGAGCGGCTGCGCCAGGTCTACGGCGACGAGTACGGGCTGGTCGTCGAGACGGGCACGGGCGTCGGCACGAAAGTCAACATCAGGTTGCCGAAATATCACCCAGGCGTCTCGGCCCGTTGACCCCGGTCTTTGTTGTCGGTTTCATCACTGTCTATGGCACTACTTCGGGTCCTCGCCGTCGACGACGAGCTGCCCGCCCTGGAAGACCTGGCCTACCTGCTGCGCGCCGACTCCCGCATCGGCGAGGTGGCCACGGCCAGGGACGGCTCCGCGGCGCTGCGGCTGCTCGACCGTGCCATCGCCGACGGCAGGCCCATCGACGCGGTCTTCCTCGACATCAGGATGCGCGGCCTCGACGGCGTGGTGCTCGGGCGGCTGCTGTCGCGCTTCGCCAACCCGCCGCGGGTCGTCTTCGTCACCGCCTACGAGGAGCACGCGGTGGACGCGTTCGAGATCAAGGCGGAGGACTACCTGCTCAAGCCGGTGCGCCCGGAACGGCTGGCCGAGGCGATCCGCCGGGTGGCCGTCTCGGCGGACATCTCTGTCGAGAGCGGAGAGACCGACACGATCCCGGTCGAGCTGGGCGGCGTCACCCGGTTCATCTCCACCGCCGACGTCTTCTCCGTCGAGGCGCACGGCGACTACGCCCGCCTGCACACCCGGGCGGGCAGCCACCTGGTGCGCATCCCGCTGGCGACGCTGGAGGAGCGCTGGTCCTCCGCCGGGTTCGTCCGGGTCCACCGCAGCCATCTGGTGGCCGTCAAGCACATCGAGGAGCTGCACATCGACTCCGGCAGGTGCACGGTGCGGGTCGGTGACACCGAGATCCCGGTCAGCCGCCGCCACACGCGCGAGCTGCGCGACCTGCTGGTGCGCAGGGCCAGGAAGGGAAGGCCCGAGTGAGCCCCATCGACCAGCCCGACAACCTGCCGGACAGACGTGCCGAGCCGCGTGCTGGCCGCCGGTTGCCGCTCGTCCGCCCCGACGCGCCGCGCAGGGTGAGCGTGACCAGCCCGCGGACGGCCGCCGCGCGCCGCCCCCGCTACCCGGCCACCCGGGAGATCGACGAGCAGACGCACCTCGGCGAGGTCTACATGCGCTCGCTGGTGCGCACCCAGTTCCGGCTCGCGATCTTCGTCTGCACGGTGCTGGCGTGCGTGGTGGGCGGCCTGCCGCTGCTGTTCCTGATCGTCCCCGAGCTGCGTGAGGTGGACGTGCTCGGCGTCCCGCTGGCCTGGGCCGTGCTCGGCGGGCTGATCTACCCCGGCTTCGTGGCCGGGGCCTGGCTCTACGTCCGGCACGCCGAACGCAACGAACGGCACTTCGCGGACCTGGTCGAGCGTCGATGAGCCTAACGGCCGTCCTCGTCGTCGTCGTGGCGGCGGTGCTCATCGGCGCGTTCGGGATCAGGGTCTCCCGCACCACCTCCGACTTCTACGTGGCCTCGCGCACGGTCAGCCCCCTGTGGAACGCCTCCGCGATCGGCGGCGAGTACCTGTCGGCCGCCTCCTTCCTCGGCGTGGCCGGGCTGATCCTGTCGTTCGGCGCCGACATGCTCTGGCTGCCCGTCGGCTGGACCGGCGGCTACCTGGTGCTGCTCGTGCTCGTCTCGGCGCCGCTGCGCCGCTCCGGCGCGTACACACTGCCCGACTTCGCCGAGGCCAGGCTGGAGTCGATGGCCGTGCGCCGGACGGCGAGCGTGCTCGTCGTGCTCATCGGCTGGTTGTACCTGATGCCGCAGTTCCAGAGCGCGGGCCTGGTCCTGCGGACGATCACCGGCGCGCCGGTCTGGGTGGGCGGCCTGCTGGTGGCGGTCGTGGTCGCGGTGAACGTGCTGTCCGGCGGGATGCGATCGATCACGTTCGTGCAGGCGTTCCAGTACTGGCTGAAGCTGACCGCGCTGGCCGTGCCCCTGGTGTTCCTGCTGATGGCGTGGAAGGCCGACGGCGCCCCCGGCCTGAGCGCGGTGGACGCCGCCACCTGGGAGACGCCGCTGTCGGGCGGCAAGGAGTACGGGCTGTACTCGACATACTCGCTGATCCTGGCCACGTTCCTGGGCACGATGGGGCTGCCGCACGTGCTGGTCCGCTTCTACACCAACCCCGACGGACGGGCCGCCCGCCGCACCACCCTCGTCGTCCTGACGCTGCTGGGCGCGTTCTACCTGCTGCCCGCGCTGTACGGCTGGCTGGGCCGGCTCTACGTCCCCGACGTGGCCCGCGCCGACACCGTCGTGCTCTCGCTGCCGGAGCGGATGGTCGGCGGCACCCTCGGCGACCTGCTGACGGCGCTGGTGACGGCGGGGGCGTTCGCGGCCTTCCTGTCCACGTCCTCGGGGCTGACCGTGTCGGTGGCGGGGGTGATCGCCCAGGACCTGCTCAAGGGCGGGGTCCGCTCGTTCAGGATCGCCACGCTGATGGCCGTCGTGGTGCCGCTCGCGCTCGCGCTGGCGCTGTGGTCGCGGGCGCTGCCGGTGGCCGACGTGGTGGGGCTGGCGTTCGCGGTGGCCGCGTCGTCGTTCTGCCCGCTGCTCGTCCTCGGCATCTGGTGGCGCCGGCTGAGCACCACGGGCGCGCTCGCGGGGCTGTTCGTCGGAGGAGGGCTGGCGTGCGGCGCGGTGCTGGTGACGATCGTCGGCGGCCCGCGCGAGGGCGTGGCGGGCGCGCTGCTCGCCCAGCCCGCCGCGTGGACGGTGCCGATCGCGTTCACGGTGATGGTGTCGGTGTCGTTCCTCACGCCGCACCGGGTGCCGCCGGGCGTGGCCAGGACGATGGTGCGCCTGCACACGCCGGAGGACCTCGACCTCGACCGCGGCGACTGGCGGCCCCGCTCGTCCTGACGCCCTTCAGGCAGGGGGGATCTCTCCGGAACCGCGGACGACCAGCTCGACCGGCACCCTGACCCGGCGCGGCGTGCCCGCCTCGGGCGAAGCCGGGTGGAGCAGGAGGTCGACCGCGCTCGTGGCCAGCCGGGACGTGTCGTAGCGGACCACCGTCACTCCCGGGTTGAACACGTCGGCCAGCGCGAAATCATCGAAACCCACATAGGCGGGACGTTCGGGGCGATCTCTGAGCGCCTGCAGGATGCCGATGGCGGCGCGGTTGTTGGTGGCGAAGAAGGCCGTGGGCGGGTCGGGCAGGTCCAGCAGCCTGCCGACCTCGTGCGCCGCCCGCCACGGGTCGAACACCTCCCGCACCACCAGCGACTCGTCCAGGGTGAGGCCCGCGTCGCGCAGGGCCGCGCGGTAGCCGAGGGCGCGGTCGTGCACGGAGCTCAGCCGCTCGTCGTCGGAGATGAGAGCGACGCGGCGGTGGCCCCGCGCCAGCAGGTGCTCGGTCGCGACCCTGCCGCCGTGGGCGTCGTCGAGCATCACCACGTCCGCGCCGTCGAGCCCCGGCGGGACGCGGTCGACGAAGACCGAGGTCAGCCCGCCGTACTCGGCCAGCCAGCTGTGGTCGGCCCCCGACGGGACGATGATCAGCGAGTCGACCCCCCGGGCGTACATCGACTCGATCAGCATCCGCTCCCGCTCCGCGCGCTCCTCGTACGAGCCGAAGACCACCAGCGCCTCGTGCTCGGCCGCCGCCGCCTCCACGGACTTGGCCAGCCGGGAGTAGAACTCGTTGGAGATGTTCTCCATGACCAGCCCGAGCGTCAGCATGCTGGCGCCGCGCGCGAGCCGGCTCGCGGCCTCGTTGCGCCGGAAACCGAGCGCGCCGATGGACTCCTGCACCCTGCGCTGAAGCGCCGCGCTGACGTGGGGCTCCTGGTTGACCACCCGTGAGACGGTTTTCAGGCTCACTCCCGCGTGCCTGGCCACGTCGGCCATGGTCGGCTTGCCGCGCAATGTCATATTGTGCCCCCATGGATGATGACTGGATCTGTGGCCGCCTGGGTGAGGACGAGCCCTGGATACTCGGCGCGGTCAACCCGCCCGTCTTCGAGAACTCGCTGTTCACCTTCGAATCGGCCGTCGAGCTCGGCGAGGCGATCAGGAACGAGGATGAGCGCTACGTCTACTGGCGCGGCACCAACCCCACGGTCGACCTCGTCCAGCGCAAGCTGGCGGCGCTGGAACGAGGGGAGCGGGCCAAGTGCTTCGGCTCGGGGATGGGCGCGATCGCGGCGACGATCTCCTCGCTGGTGTCGGCGGGCGACCACGTGCTGGTGCTGGGCGCGGTCTACGGGCCGACCACCCAGTTCCTGCGTTACCTGGAGAAGTTCGGAGTCACACATACGCACGTCGGCGATCTCGGGGCTTGTGACAGCGCTATCAAGGCGAGCACTCGCCTACTCTACTTCGAGTCGCCGTCGTACATGCGCTATGAGGTCTTCGACATCGCCGCGGTCACCGCGTGGGCGCGCGAGCGCGGGCTGGTGACGGTGATGGACAACACCTGGTCCACGCCGATCTTCCAGAAGCCGCTGACGCTCGGCGTGGACCTGGTCGTGCACTCGCTGTCGAAGTACGTCGGCGGGCACAGCGACCTGGTCGGCGGCGTCGTGGTGGGCTCGTCGCGGCTGGTGCGCCCGCTGGCGCTGACCGAGTACCAACTCTACGGCGCGGCCATGTCGCCGCACGACGCGGCCAAGGTGATCAAGGGGCTGCGCACGCTGCCCGTGCGGATGGCGGCCCACCAGGAGCGCGGGCTGGCCGTGGCCGGGTTCCTGGAGGACCATCCGGCGGTGCGGGTGGTCAACCATCCGGGGCTGGCCTCGCACCCGGGGCACGCGCAGGCCAGGCAGCAGATGTCCGGCTTCTCCAGCCTGTTCAGCGTCGAGCTGGACACGGAGTCGCGGGACGAGGTGAGCGCGTTCCTCGACAAGTTGCAACATTTCAGGATCGGTGTTTCCTGGGGTGGGTTCGAGAGCCTGGTCAACGCCCCGGCGCTCACCATCGAGGAGAGCGTGCGGGCCACGATGGGCATCCCGGTCGGCCTGGTGCGGCTGTCCGTCGGGCTGGAGTCGGCCGAGACATTGATCAAGGACCTTGGTCTAGCGCTGGAGGGGGTGCGTCGCCTAGCGTGACTGACAGCGCTGTCACCCCTCGCTCCCTCAGGAGGCGCACATGAGATCACCGTTCCTGGCGGCCGCGGCCGCCGCCACGCTCGTGCTGGCCGGTTGTGGTTCCGGCTCGTCGTCCCCGGGGCAGGTGCGGCTGCGCATGATCGAAAGCCTGACGAGCCCGGAACGCACCAAGCTGATCAAAACCCTGCTCGCCGACTTCGAGAAGGCGAACCCGGGAGTCAAGGTGGAGCTGATCTCGCCGCCGCTCGACAGCGCCGACCAGAAGATCACCCAGATCCTGCAGACGAAGAAGGACCTGGACGTGCTGGAGGTCCGCGACCACACGGCCAAGTCCTTCTCCAACAACGGCTGGCTCGCCGAACTGCCGACCACCGGCTGGCCGGGCTGGGCCGACCTGACCGAGCTGGCCCAGAAGAAGGCGGTGGAGGTCGGCGGCAAGGCGTACCTGATCCCGTACGGCTTCTACCAGCGCACCCTGTTCTATCGGACCGACTGGGGCCTGACCCAGCCACCGAAGACCTGGCAGGAGCTCTACGAGGCCGGCAAGAAGATGACCTCGGGCGACAGGTTCGGCTACTCCTTCAGGGGCGGCAAGGGCGGCGCCGACTACGCGGTCATGATGGTCAGCGCCTACAACGGCGAAGCCCTGGACCCCGAGAAGTCCTTCTTCCTCAAGGACAAGCGGACGATCTTCTCCACCCCCGAGGCCACCCAGGCCATGGACCTGTTCGTGAAGATCTTCAAGGAGGCGTCGCCGCCCGACTCCGTCTCGTGGGCCTACCCCGAGATGGTGCAGGGCTTCACCAGCGGCGTCACCGGCATGCTCATCCAGGACCCCGAGGTGATCAAGACCGTCCAGGAGAGCTCGGTCAAGGCCTGGGCCACCGCCCCCATTCCCAAGGGCCCCACCGGCTACGCCTTCCAGCCGGTCGGCTACGCCGGCTGGGGCGCGACCGCCTTCAGCAAGCACCCGAAGGAGGCGGTCAAGCTGGTGCAGTTCCTGTCGGAGGCCGAGCAGAGCATCGCCTTCGCCAAGGGCAACTCGCTGATCCCGATCTCCAAGCAGGCCCAGAGCGACCCGCAGTTCTCCCAGGGTGCCTGGAAGGCGTACCTGGAGGCGCAGCAGGACCCGAAGCAGGTGATCACGATCAGGCCGGTCGACTACCCGGGCTGGAGCCAGTTCATCGTCGACTCCGACCGTGACGTCCAGGCCCTCATCACCGGCAAGAAGACGGTGGCCGACGTGCTCAGGTCGTGGGACGCCTTCTGGCAGGACCAGGCGAAGAAGGTTTCGTGACCCGTTCAGCCTTCACCGCGCGCAAGGCCGCCTTCGTCGCCCTCTGCCTGCTGCCCGGCGTGGCCTTCGTGGCGGTCTTCACGTACTACCCGATGATCCGCGGCGGCGTCATCGCCTTCCAGCAGTACAACCTGTTCGACCTGACCTCGACCCCGTTCGTCGGGCTCGACAACTTCCGGGCGGTGCTCGCCGAGGACCGGTTCTGGACGGCGCTGCGCAACACCGGCACCTGGGTCGTCGTCTCGCTGTTCTTCCAGTTCTTCCTCGGCTTCGGGCTGGCGCTGCTGCTGCGACGCCACTTCCGCGGGCGCGGCCTCTACCAGGCGTGGGTGTTCTTCCCCTGGGCCATGTCCGGCTTCCTCATCGGGCTGCTGTGGCGGTGGATGTTCAACGGCCAGTTCGGCGTGATCAACGACCTGCTGTTGAAGACGGGGATCATCGAGCACCGCATCGGCTTCCTCGCCACGCCCGGATGGGCGATGACCTCGGTGATCGTGGCCAACGTCTGGTACGGCGTGACGTTCTTCGCCATCATGATCATGGCGGCGCTGCAGTCCGTCCCCCGCGAGCTGTACGAGGCGGCGTCGGTCGACGGCGCCTCGCGGCTCAGGCAGTTCTGGCACGTCACGCTGCCGCACATCCGCCCCACGCTGGCGCTGATCGTGCTGCTGCGGGTGATCTGGATCCTGAACTTCCCCGACCTGATCTACTCGATGACCGGCGGCGGCCCGGCGGGCAGCACCGACATCATCACCACCTTCCTCATCCAGCAGGTCATCGGCGGCGACTACGGCCGGGCGGGCGCGGTCGGGCTGCTCATCCTCGGGTTGCTGCTCGCCTTCAGCGTCTTCTACCTCAACGCCACCAGATTCGAGAAGGCCCGTTGACCTTGCCCGTCGGATGACGGGGGTCTGCACGCTCAAGGAGTCTCGATGAGACGTCTCGCCAAGGTGACCGTGCTCACGCTCTGGTTGCTGATCACGCTCTTCCCGCTTTACTGGGTCGTCGTCACCTCGCTCAAGCCGAAGGCGGAGATCTTCTCGACACCACTCAGGTACTGGCCGGGCAGCGTGACGTTCGAGCACTACACGGAGCTGTTCTCGTTCGCCGACTTCGGCGCGTACCTGCTGAACAGCCTCACGGTCTCGCTGGTGTCGGCGGGCGTGGTGACGGCGATCGGCGTGCTCGGCGGCTACACGCTGGCCCGCTTCTCCTTCCCCGGCAGGGGCGCGCTGATGCTGGCGTTCCTGGTCACCCAGATGATCCCGCTGTTCATCGCGCTCGGGCCGCTCTACCTGCTGATGTCCGACCTGGACCTGCTCAACCGGCTGGCCGGGCTGATGCTCGTGTACGTCGCCATGCTGGTGCCGTTCGCCACGATCATCATGCGCGGCTTCTACGAGCGGGTGCCGGTCGCGCTGGAGGAGGCGGCGCAGGTCGACGGCGCGTCGCGGCTGGCCGCGATGGTGCGGGTGGTGATCCCGGTCATGCTGCCGGGGATCGCGGCGACCTTCATCTTCGCGTTCGTGCAGTGCTGGAACGAGCTGTTCCTGGCGATCACGTTCATCGACAGCGAGGACGCCAAGACCATCCCGGTAGCGATGAACTCCTTCATCACCCAGTACGACATCGACTGGGGCTCGATGGCCGCGGCCACGGTGGTCTCGGTGATTCCCACGCTCGTGCTGTTCGCCGCGATCCGCCGCTACATCGTCGAGGGGCTCACCGCGGGGGCAGTCAAGGGGTGAGAGGGGGCTTGACAGAGGGCGGTCATCGATTAGATCTTGCTATTCATCAGATGACTCGCCCGATAGCACCCCCACTTTCGGAGTCGCCATGCCGGAAAATCCGTCTTCTCGGCGTACATTCCTCGGAGGTCTGGCCTTAGGCGGGGCCGCTGCTGCGCTGCACCTGTTCGCCGTGTCCGCGGAGAAGCAGGGCTGACCGCCTGCGGCCCGCGCGGCCGCATCAGAAGAGATGTTCCGTACAGGGCCGCAGGAAGAGAGCGATAGCCGATGAACACGGGAGATGGTCTGTCGAGGCGGGCGTTCGTGGCGGGAGCGGGGGGCGCGGCGGTCCTGGCCGGATCGCCCGTCGCCTGGGCGGAGCCGGGCGCGGAGACAACCGGCACTGAAGCCGGCACTGAAGCGGGCATTGAAGCGGGCACTGAAGGGGACGACGCGCACGCGCAGGTGCTGCGGGACGCGGCCATGGTGTGGAAGCGGCTGCCGAGCGGGTGGCAGAACGCGCCCTTCCTGGGGAACGGGCTGCTCGGCGTGCACGTCTACAACAAGGGCGGCGAGGGCGACGTCCTGCGGTTCATGCTCAACCACTCCCTGGTGCAGGACCAGCGCGGCCAGTGGGAGGCGGCGATCGGGTACTCCCGGCTGCCCATCGGCTACCTCACGTTGACGTTAGCCGGCGCGATCACCGGCGTGGACTGGCGGCTCGACCTGGAGCACGCCGAGTTGTCGGGCACGGTGACGACCACGCGGGGCGGCGTCCGCTTCACCGCGCTGGTGCTGGAGCAGCGCGGCGTGCTGCTGGTCTCGATGACGCCGAGCGAGGGGGAGGAGGCGGTCGCCTGGGGGTTCACGCCACTGCAGTCGGCCACGACCAGGACGATCCGCCGCCCCCCGGACTACACCCCCAATCCCGACCCGCTGGTCTCCGACGGGTACGTCGAGCAGACCATGCACGCCGGAGGCGGCTACACCACCGCCTGGCGGGAGGTCAGGCAGGGCACGACCAGGTTGCTCGCGGCCACCGTCGCCTATGGCTACCCCGACTCGACCGGCGTGCGGGAGGCCGTCGGCGCGGTGTCCAAGGTGCTCGACGGGAACCCGGAGGCGCAGGTCCGGGTGCACAGGCACTGGTGGAAGCGGTTCTACCGGCGCAGCCTGGTCTCGATCCCGGACAAGAAGCTGCAACGCTTCTACTGGATCCAGCTCTACAAGATGGCCTCCGCGACCAGGGATTCCGCGCCCGTGCTGACCGAGTGGGGGCCGTGGTTCCCTGAGGTGGGCAACAGCTGGACGAACATCTGGTGGAACCTGAACGTCCAGGTCGCATACCCGATGATCAACGCTTCCAACCATCCCGAGCTGGACGCGGTGACGGCGACTTTCCGGAAATATCACGAGAATCTTGAGTCGAACGTCCATCCCGACTACCGCGACGGCAAGTCCTACGCCCTCTGCCACCCCGGTGACCGGATGCTGCGGCCCGGCCCGCGCTACGTCGGAGTCCCCGGCGTCAGCCCCAACGACCACACCGGCAACCTGACCTGGGGCATGCACAACGTCTGGCTCGCCTACCGGCACAGCATGGACACCGGCGTGCTGCGCGACGTCCTCTACCCGATCCTCACCGGCGCGATCACCTACTACGCCCGCTTCCTCACCGAGGGCTCCGACGGCAGGCTGCACCTGCCCGAGACCCGCTCGCCCGAGTACGCCAACGCCTCCGACGCCACCTACGACCTGTCGCTGATCCGCTGGGGCTGCCGCACCCTGCTCGAAACGGCGGACCGGCTGAAGGTCGACGACCCGCTCAGGCCCAGATGGCAGGACGTCCTCGCGCGGCTCGTCCCGTACCACAGGAACGAGCAGGGCGTCATGATCGGCGCGGACGTGCCGCTCGCCGACTCCCACCGGCACTACTCCCACCTGCTGTGGCTCTATCCGCTGCAGGAGTCGCTCGACCGGCGCAGCTTCGAGCACTGGGCGAGCATGCGCGAGCGCTGGCACGGCTACAGCTTCGCCGCCGCCTCCTCCATGGAGACCTTGTTCGGCAACCCCGAGGAGGCCCTGGCCTACCTGCGCTTCTTCATCGACGGCAACGTGGTCGACAACTGCGCGATCACCCCCAACACCATGTACCGCGAGGGCTCCAACCTGGCGATCGAGAGCCCGCTGGCCGCCGCCCAGTCGGTGCTCGACATGCTGCTGCAGAGCCACGGCGGCGTGCTCAAGGTGTTCCCCGCCCTCTCCACCACCTGGGCGGACGCGTCGGTCGAGGGCCTGCGCGCCCAGGGCGCCTTCCTCGTGGATGCCTCCCGCAGCCAGGGCCGCACCGACTGGATCAGGGTCCGCAGCGAGGCGGGTGAGCCGCTGCGGCTGCGCCACGGCATCGACGGCCCGTTCGAGGTACGCGACCAGCACGGCAGGCGCCTGCCCTACCAGGGCACGGACACGATCGAGGTCCCCCTGCGCAAGGGCTCGACCGCGGTGGTCACCCGTCAGGGTGCCCGCCCCTCCGGGCCGCGCGACGTCCCCCAGGACGGCGCGGCTCCCGCGTGGGGGCTGCCGTAACGGCGGACGAACCCGGCGGCGTTGACCGGTAGCCGCGCGGCGAGCGCCGACCGCTCGTCGTGCGGATGGGACCATTCACCGCAAGCCCTCTCCAACTAAGCGCCGTGCGGCGGCGACTCGCCGAACAACCCCACCAGGCCCCTCCACGGCGGGTAGGTTGCGCTCCTACCTTGAACGTGATGGGCATCACAGTGGAGGTCTGGTGACAACTAAAGAACATGACGCGTCCGTCTATGAGGACGTCCAACAGAGCGCGGAGTTCCAGGAGCTGAAGCGGCGCTTCCGCGCGTGGACGTTCCCGATGACCGTGGCGTTCCTGGTGTGGTACCTGCTCTACGTGGTGCTGTCCGGCTGGGCGCGTGACTTCATGGGCGTCAAGCTGCTCGGCGACATCAACGTCGGGCTGGTCTTCGGCTTGCTCCAGTTCGTCTCGACGTTCCTGATCGCCTGGGCGTACGCCCGGCACGCCGAGAAGAAGCTCGACCCCATCGCCGACAAGCTCCGCCACGAGGTCGAGGAGAAGACCCAGTGAGCTCCACCACCCTCGCCACGATCCTCTTCTTCGCGTTCGTGGCCCTCACGCTCGGCATCACCTTCTGGGCCAGCCGCCAGACCAAGACGGCGGCCGACTACTACGCGGGCGGCCGGTCCTTCACCGGCGTCCAGAACGGCCTGGCGATCGGCGGCGACTACATGTCGGCCGCCTCCTTCCTCGGCATCGCCGGCATCATCGCGCTGTCGGGCTACGACGGGTTCCTGTACTCCATCGGCTTCCTGGTGGCGTGGCTGGTCGCGCTGCTGCTGGTGGCCGAGCTGATGCGCAACTCCGGCAAGTTCACCATGGCCGACGTGCTGGCCTTCCGGATGAGCCCCCGCCCGGTGCGCACCGCGGCGGGCGTGTCGACGATCGTCGTCAGCATCTTCTACCTCCTGGCCCAGATGGTCGGCGCGGGCGCGCTGGTCGGCCTGCTGCTCGGCATCACCAGCGAGGCGGGCAAGATGTGGACGATCATCGGCGTGGGCGCGCTGATGATCGTCTACGTGGTGTTCGGCGGCATGAAGGGCACCACCTGGGTGCAGATCGTCAAGGCCGTGCTGCTGATGGGCGGCGCCGCCCTCATCACCCTGCTGGTGCTCGGCAAGTTCGGCTTCAACCTGTCGTCGCTGCTCGGCCAGGCGGCCGCGACCAGCGGCCCCAAGGCCAACCCCGAGAACTTCCTCATCCCCGGCCAGAAGTACGGCACGGAGGCGCAGGGGCTGGCGGGCAAGATCGACCTGATCAGCCTGGGCCTGGCCCTGGTGCTCGGCACGGCCGGCCTGCCGCACATCTTGATCCGCTTCTACACCGTCCCGACCGCCAAGGACGCGCGCAAGTCGGTGCTGTGGGGCATCGGCATCATCGGCGTCTTCTACCTGCTCACCCTGGTCCTCGGCTTCGGCGCGGCGGCCCTGGTCGGCAAGGAGGCGATCGTCAAGGGCGACAAGGCGGGCAACACGGCCGCCCCGATGCTCGCGCAGAAGATCGGCGAGGAGATCTTCGGCTCGGTGGGCGGCACGCTCCTGCTGGCGCTGATCGGCGCCGTCGCCTTCGCGACCATCCTGGCGGTCGTCGCCGGGCTCACGCTGGCGTCCTCCTCCAGCTTCGCGCACGACCTGTACGCGCACGTGTTCAAGCGCGGCCAGGCCAGCGAGCGCCAGGAGGTCGTGGTGGCCCGGGTCTCGGCCCTGGTCATCGGCGCGGTCGCGATCGGGCTCGGCATCCTGGCGCAGGGCCAGAACGTGGCGTTCCTGGTGGCGCTGGCGTTCGCGGTGGCGGCCTCCGGCAACCTGCCCGCGATCCTGTACAGCCTCTTCTGGAAGCGGTTCAACACCGTGGGCGCCGTGAGCGCGATCTACGGCGGCCTCGGCTCCGCGCTGATCCTGGTCATCTTCTCCCCGGTGGTCTCGGCTCCGCAGCCCCCTGCGGGCGCCGCGGTGACGGCGCTGATCCACGGCGTCGACTTCCACTGGTTCCCGCTGAGCAACCCGGGCATCGTCTCGATCCCGCTCGGCTTCCTGTGCGGCTGGCTCGGCACCGTGCTGAGCAAGGAGTACAACGCGGCCAAGTACGCCGAGATCGAGGTCCGCTCCCTCACGGGCGTCGGCGCCGAGAAGGCCGCCGAGCACTGACGTACCTCACAGGAAAGGCCCGGCTGACGCCGGGCCTTTCGCTGTCTCTGGGGTGTCGTCGGCGCCTAGGTGCCGACGGGCTCCGCGCGGAGCCGCGCCGAGTGCTTCACCAGCGTGATGAGCACCTCGCGGCTGGAATCCCGCTTCCTGGCGTCGCACAGGACGATCGGGATCGACGGGTTGAGCTGGAGCGCCATCCGCACCTCGTCCAGCTCGAACGTCGGCGAGCCCTCGAAGCAGTTGACCGCCACCACGAACGGCGTGCCGCGCCGCTCGAAGTAGTCGACGGACGGGAAGCAGTCGGCCAGCCGGCGGGTGTCGGCCAGGATGACCGCGCCCAGCGAGCCCTCGGCCAGTTCGTCCCAGACGAACCAGAACCGCTCCTGTCCGGGCGTGCCGAACAGGTACAGCACGTAGTCGTTGTTCAGGGTGATGCGGCCGAAGTCCATCGCCACCGTGGTCGTGCGCTTGGCCTCCACCGAGGTGAGGTCGTCGACGCCGACGCCCCGATCGGTCAGGACCTCTTCAGTGCGCAGCGGCCGGGTCTCGGACACCGCGCCCACCATCGTGGTCTTCCCGGCGCCGAAGCCGCCCGCGATCAGGATCTTGAGCGCCGTCGGCAGGCGCTGGCGGTCAGAGCGATCGAAGGCCATCGAGCACCGCCCTGTACAACTTCATGTCACGCATGTCCACCTCGGTTTGGGGTTCCTGCGCCTGGACGAGTTCCCTGTCGAACAGGTCGCCGAGCAGCACCCGGATCGTGCCCGCGGGCAGGTTCAGGTGTGCGGCGATCTCGGCGACGGACTTCGGCTCACGGCAGAGCTGGAGGATCCGGAGATGCTCGGGATCCAGCCCGGCGTCCGGACCGGGCGGAGGCCCCACGGCCAGGGCCATGGAGATCAGATCGAACTTGCCGTGCACGGGCTGGGTTCGCCCCCGCGTCACGACATAGGGGCGGATGATCTCGGGATCGACCCAATGCTCGTCTGTCGGATCGTCCGTCCTGCTCACCGTTCGCTCCCCGCCACGGCGGTGCGGGCGCCCGAGGTGAGGTACTGGCCGACGCGGGCCACCAGCATGGCCATCTCGTACGCGATCAGCCCGATGTCGGCGTTCTGCTGGGCGAGGACGGCCAGGCAGGCCCGCTCGCCGGCCACGGTGACGATGAGGAACTGCGACTTCCACTCCACCACCGTCTGCCTGACGGAGCCGCCGCCGACCTGCTCAGAGACGCCCTTGGCCAGGCTCTGCAGCCCGGACGCCACGGCCGACAGGTGCTCGCCGTCGGTTCGCTCCAACCTGGCCGACGAGGCCATCAGCAGCCCGTCGGACGACAGCACAATGGCGTGATCGGCATCCTTGACGCGGTTCACCAGGTCGTCAAGGAGCCAGTTCAGATCCGTGCCGGAACCCGGTGTCACGTGTCGCCTCCAGACTGGTCATCGCCGATCAACTTGGCAGCTTCCGTCCTGCCCAGCCGGGTACCCGACTGCAGGGAGCCCATCATCGCGCGGATCTCCTCCGGCGAGCGCTCGTCATCGTCCTCCTCCGGTGTTGCGGCGGGGGCCTCCTCGCGCAGGGCGGGGGCCAGGTTGGCTTGCGGGACCCGCAGTGGCAGGCCTCCAGGTGTGAACTCAGGGGCGGCGGGCGTCACAGGGGTCTCCTGTTCTGGCTCCTCGGGTTCTGGGAGACGCATCGGCCGGGCCGGCTTGAGGGTCCGGACGTTCTCCCGCGTCGCCGGCCGGACCGCCGTCGCCGTGGTGGTCCTGCGCGGCAGGATGGTCACCGTCGGCTCGTGCTCCTCCGGGTCGGGAGTCTCGTCGAGCTCGACCAGCTCCTGTGGCAGCAGCACGACCACCGTCGTCCCGCCGTACGGCGAGGACTTCAGTACCACCTGGATCCCGTGCCGCTCGGCCAGCCGGCTGACCACGTACAGGCCCAGCCGGGCGGTGCCGGAGATGCGGAACTCGGGCGGGTCGGCGATGCGCTCGTTGGCGGCGTCCAGGTCCTCGGGCTTCATGCCCAGGCCGCGGTCCTCGATCTCGATGACGTAGCCGTTGGCCACCAGCTGCCCGCTCACCTGGACGTCGGTGTAGGGCGGGGAGAACGACACCGCGTTCTCGATCAGCTCGGCGAGCAGGTGGATGACGTCACCGACGGCCCGGCCGACGAGCACGACGTCGCGCATCGGCATCAGCGTCACCCGGGTGTAGTCCTCGACCTCGGCCAGCGCGCCGCGCACGACGTCCACCATCGGGACCGAGCGCCGCCACGTACGGGCGGGCGAGGAGCCCGACAGGACGATGAGGTTCTCCGCGTTGCGGCGCATCCGGATGGCCAGGTGGTCCAGGCGGAAGAGCTCCTTCAGCTCCTCGGGGTCGGTCTCGCGCCGCTCCATCACGTCCAGGACGGTGAGCTGCCTGTGCACCAGGCCCTGCGTGCGGCGGGCCAGGCTGAGCAGGATGTCGCGGATGCTGCGCCGCAGCTCCGCCTGCTCGACGGCCACGCTGACCGCGGTGCGCTGCATGGTGTTGAACGCCTGGCCTACCTGGCCGATCTCGTCGTCACCGAAGTCCAGGGGTGGCACCTCGCGTGCCAGATCCACCTCTTCGCCGTGGCCGATCCGCTCGACCACTCGGGGGAGCCGTTCATCCGAGAGTTCGTGTGCCGCGTCGCGCAGCTTCTGCAGCTGCGCGACGAGGGCGCGGGCCGTGGTGATGGAGAGGATGATCGACGCGACGACCGCGATGAGTCCGAGACCACCGGCCAGAGCCAGTCGCACGATGACGCCGACCGCGATGGGCGCGGCGCGGTCCACGACGCGGTCCCCAGCGCTCAGCACCATGCTGTTGAAGTCGGTGAGAGCGCGTTCGGCCGCGGTCTTCCACTGCTCGGTATCAAACGGGATGATCTCGATGTCGCCGCTGCTCTCCGCGAGAAGCTTCTCGAGGCTGTGCAGCCGGGTGAACGCCGGGCCCTGGGCGAGCTTGTCGTAGGCGGCCCGTTCGGATTCGGGCAGGTCGGCGGCGGCCTGCTCGGCGAGGGTGCTCCAGGCGCCCACGGTCTGGGTGAACTCCGCACGCTCCTCGGCGCTCAACCGCCCCTCGGCGAGTGGTCCGGCCAGTAGCGCGTCCTCTCTGGCCAGCAGCTCTCGGGCCCTGCTGAGCGCCAGGAGGGTGCGGGCGTCCTTGGCGGCCGTCTTGTCATCGAGGGTCACCATCGAGCCGTACATGCTGTAGAAGGAGTCGATGACGTCGGCGTAGGCGTTGCTCGCCTCGATCCGGCTTATGCGTCCGGCGTCGATGGACTGCCGGATCGTCTTGATGCCGTCAAGCCGCCTGAACACCTCGGCGAGCCGCTTGGCGCCGTCCTCGTCGACGGCCCAGTCGACGATGTCCGCTCGCGCGGCCTCCTCGAAGGCGGTCATCGTCCGATCGGCCTGCTGCCGCTGGACCTGCAGATCCTTCCGCGTGCGGAGGGAGCTGTCTCCCAACCGGATCACCGATGCCCTGCGTTCCCGCTGAAGGTCGACCAGCAACGGCTCGCTCGGCCCGACCACGCTGCTGTCGACCTGTGCGACCCAGAGCAGGTTGACGCCTTCACGTAGCGTGACCCAGGCCGCGAACGCCCAGAGGGCTGTCAAGGAGACAAGCAAAGCCGTGACTTTGGTCCGCAGACTAGAATTGCGGAGACGCATAGTACCAATCCCTGTGAAGTCATTTGAATGGCTGACCACCGGGACAAGCAGTGGCATACCGGCGCTGACAACCTGGGAACCTTAGCAAGGCGGGCGATCTTCACTCAAGTTACCGAGTTGCTTTGCGGCGAGTTATACCCTTTTGTCACCAAACTTCGTGGGATAAGATCCAAAACCACTATGCTTAATGGATGAGTGGTCCAAGCCAGCGGGCGTACTTCGACATCCGCAATGACCTCGCCGACAGCCTGCTCAAGGGATCGCACCAGCTGGCAGGCGTCCCTGAACAAGATCGCGGCCTCGTCCTGCGGACCGCGCTCGTCACCGTCACCAAGGCGGCCGAGCTCCTGCGTCCCTATCCGGCCCTGTACGCCGACGGGGAGAGCTCGGCCAGCAGGCTCGCCTTCAGCTGCCTGTCCGCCGCGGCCACCTTCCCGCGCGCGCGTCGCGATCAGATCGCCGACCTCGGGGCGTTGACCACGATCCTGTTCGGCGTCGACGACATCGCCGACAGCATCGCCGGCGAGTGGTCCGAGGACGACTTCGCGGCGTTCTTCGCGGAGTTGCCCGCGATCCTCTCGGGCCGTGCCCCCACGGACACCTCCGACAGCCCGGTGGGCCAGATCTTGACCGCCTGGGAGCAGTGGTGCGCCCGGTTCCATGGCCGCCCGGGCGCCGCAGTCCACCTGCCGCACCTGGCGCGCCAGCTGGAACTCGCGAGCGCGGCCATGGCCCGCGAGCGCGCCTGGGCCGCGGGACGGGAGCCGTGGCCGTCGTACCCGGACTATGTCGCGAACGGAATGCTCACCATCCTCTACCACAGCTGGTGGACGGCCGCCCTCGGCATCTGCGGCCCCACCCCCGCCGACGCCGGGCACTGGGCGTCGATCGAACCGGCTACGCATCTCGGCGCGTCGTGTCTGAGACTGGCCAACGACATCAGGTCGTTCGAGCGGGAGAGGGTCGAGGGCAAGCCCAATGCCGTGAGCATCCTCGAGAGCACGGGCATGAGCACGGAGGCGGCGATCCTGCGGGTCTCCGCTCATATCGATGAGCTCGACGCGGCCTTCGACACCGCGCTCGCGGACCTGCCCACAGAGCTCGCCGAGATCGCGGCAGGGCAGCGCAGGAGCGTGTCGTTCAACGGCCGCTGGTACATGGCCAGGGACACCCACGCGTACACCGTTCAGGAGCTGGCCGGCGACGTGGACTCGCATGACGGTCAGTCCCGCTGAGCCAGGTGCGACGAGGCGATCACCGCGGCGCGGACCACGGCGACCGGCGTGTAGAGATCCTTGTCGTGCCAGAGAGGGGGATGGTCCTGGTTCCCGCCCGGCGAGCGCTTCAGATAGGCGTGGCCCCGCGCGGCGGCCTTTACGCACCGTGGGTCCGTTCGCCACTGGGTCAGCAGCAGGATCTGCATCGCGTAGGCCGTCTCCTCGGCAGTGCCCTCCCAGCGGCCCCAGGAGCCGTCCGGCCGCTGGGTGTCCAGCACCCAATCGACGGCCGCGCGCACCGCACCTGCCGAGGCTGCGCCTCCGAACTCGTCGAGCGCGAGCGCGCAGCTGACCGCGGCGTAGTAAGGGGAGGCGTGCCATCTGTCGGCCCAGCTTCCGTCCGGCTCCTGCCGATCGCGAATCCAGGCCGCCAGCTCGGCGATCGTCCCGGCGTAGCGGGACGCGGCGTCGGGCCTGCACACGACGTACTGGCCGAAGGCGTCGAGCACGTGCGCGTTGACGCTGACCGAGGAGCCCTGCTCGCCGAGCCAGGTGGAGAAGTGCGTGCCCGAGTGGAACGCCCACAGGCTGTCCGGCTCGAGCGGCATGCCGAGCAGCGCCAGAGCGTACAAAGCCACGGAGGTCGAGTCGGCGTCGGCGGGAAGCCCTGGCCCAGCAGGGGTCCCGGCAGGGCCTATGGCCGCCCTGAGGTCCGCTGTCATCTCCGGGGGCACGTCAACCGGCACGTCCGCCCGGATCAGCCAGCTCAACACCCAGCCCCGCTCGAACACCGTGATGGGCAGCCCGACGGGGACCGGGCCGCCGTGGCGACGGGCGACGGCCTCCAGGTGCCCCCGGGCCGGGTTGTGCCCGTCGCGTGCCCCTCGATCTCCCAGCCAGGCGGCGGTGGCCGCGGGCGAGGCGCCGATGGTGCCGATGGCCGTCGGCTGCACCGCCGACGCCCCGCTGGCCGCGGGGCCCGCGATCTCCAGAGCGTGCAGCAGCTTCTCCGGGACGTCTGCCCCTGACTGGATCCACGAGCGGACCAGTTCGAGCGTGTCGTAGCTCATGCCTTCGGGCAGCACCAACGGCACATGCTCGCCCAGGCCATCGAGGTGCCGATTGATGAGGGCCACGAGCGAGGGCACGATGTGCTCGATCGCCGGCATGTCGGGGAGCTCCTGCCCCCCGTCCAGCCAGCCGGCCAGCACGCGCAGGCCGCGGTCCGCGGCCTGCTTGAGGCTGGGATGATCCATGCCGTCGTCGTTCCCGCGCAGCGCCGACAGGATCGCTTCGGTAGCGCTCAGGGTCGGCACCAGTCCGTATCCGTCCGGCGCGCCCCATGAGCCGTCCTCCCGCTGGGAGGCGATCAGATAGTCGATCCGCTCCTGGTGACCGGCCAGCCAGGGAACCAGCGTGACCAGCCGGCCTGTCTCGTAGACCGATGGCGAGACCTGGCCCCAGGGCCTGAACATGAGATCCGCCAGTAACTCGTCCGCGGCCGTGGCGACGTTCTCCGTGCCGGAGGCGGTGATCTCCTCGACGCTCACTCGCACTCCACCGTCCGGCCTGCCTGCCTGATCCGCTTGGTCTCGCTGCGCATGGTCTACCTCATCCGCTGGGTCGGGAGCAGCTTCAGCATCAGCTTCTCCTTCGGACGCACAGACGCGCCCGGTACGGGGGTGAGCCGCTGTGGGTTGGTCAGCACCAGCTCGTACCTGCTCAGCAGATTGGCGATCACGAGCGGGGCCTCGACGTAGAACAGGTGCTGGCCCAGACAGACATGCGGGCCCGCGCCGAAGGGGATGAAGGAGTAGCGGTGACGGCGTTCGTTCCGCTCGGGAGCCCAGCGCTCCGGGTCGAACTCCAGCGGCCGGTCCCAGAACTCCGACAGCCGGTGGGTCGTGTACGGGCTGACGAGCACTTGCGAACCCGCCTTGATCCGGACACCGCCGATCTCCGTGTCCGCCACCGTCTGGCGGGGGATGATCCAGGCCGATGGGTAGACGCGCAGCAGTTCCTGCAGGACCATCCGGAGGTAGGTGAGCTTGGCCACGTCCGCAGAGCGGATCGGGCCGTCGCTCACGACCTGGTCGATCTCCTCCCGTAGCTTGGCGTTGACGTCGGGATGGTCGTGCAGCACGGACCACAGCCAGGTCAGCGACATCGCCGTGGTCTCCGAGGCCGCGCCGTAGATGCTGACCAGGTCGTCGCGCACCTGCCGCAGGTCCGCCTTGCCGTCCTGCTCCATCCTGGCGCTGAGCAGCGCCGAGACGACTTCGTTGCTGCGAGGGCCGTCCCGGTGCGCCTGCTCGATCAACGGGTAGACGATCTCGTCGATCTTCTTCGAGGCCGCCAGGAACGCGCGGTCGCCCGGAACCCGGATGGAGTAGGGGGCGAAGGGAACGAGTAACCGGAAGCCGATCGACGTGGCGCACGTGGCGAACTCGGGTGCGAGCCGCTCGGCGACGTCGCGGGAGATCCGTCCCCCGAAAAGGACTTTGATGACGGCCTGATTGACGATCGTGGTCATCTGGTAGCCGCCGTCGACCAGTCGGCCGGTCCGCGCGTACTCGTCGAGTTCGAGGATGCAGTCGGCGATGATGTCGGCCATGGCGTCGCCCAGCGAGGCGGTGTACCTCGCGGTGAACAGCGGCTGAAGAATCTTCCTGCTGGACTCCCAGGCCTCACCCTCCCCCAGGATGCTCTGACCGATCACGCGCCGCAACGGTCTCCAGAACATGCCCTCGCGCACGAAGTTGGAGGCGTCGGTCTTCAGCACCTGCTGGACGTGGTCCGGGTGGGAGATCAGGTAGGGGCGGAAAGGGCCGATGTCGAGCCGGACGATCCGCCCTCCGGCCTCAGTCCCCATCTTGGCCAGTTCGGTGACCGGGTCTTTCACAAGCCGGGGGATAGCTCGGTAAAAGGGGAGGACTTGGGGCCTGGTCACGGCGGGTTCCGTGGCAACGGACATGACGACGATCCCCCATGCAGATGGGATATGCGGCTGACAAGTCAAGCATCAACTGCCGAAGAGCTCACTCTTCCGACATATGTAACTGTTTACGTTAAGTATCACATGATCGTATATTTCTGATCAAGATGGGGCAGAGGTGATAGATCGCCACTCGGGGGATCGATGGCTGCCCGTGTTGTCGTACGCGACGGACCTGCGCATCCTGTCCGCCTCCTTGGTCACTGGATCCCGCTTACGGGCATCCGCCGCGACCAACCCAGCTGTGCCTCCGTGTCCCCGCTCCCGCGGCCAACCCCGGCCGTGCTGGGGTGCGCGCGTGCCTGACCGGCGAGCGTAGGAAGGGGACTGTCCTGGCTTCACGGGCCGAGGCGCTCCCGAGCGACACGTGAGTCCTCCGCCTCAGCCGTCTCAGGTGACGGACATATCGTGACATTGGTAATGCTAAGAGTGAAGTATTGCATGATCTTGCATGTAGATTCAAGATCGCACTCGGGTAGGAGCACTGTTGAACTTCAGCTATCCGGCGCCCCGGCCAGGCGGCGACACGATCACCCGCTGCCGGCGTCTGCTCGACCCAGCCCTCCGCGACGCAGTCTCGGAGCTGCACCCACAAGGTGCCAGGATGGCGGCGTTCACACTGGGCTGGCTCGACGCCGAGGGCAGGCCGTACGAGGGCGGCGGAGGCAAAGGCCTGCGGCCCGCCATCGCCATGCTCTGCGCCGAGGCGGTCGGAGCGTCCGCCGAGGCCGCGCTTCCGGGGGCGGTGGCCGTGGAACTGGTGCACGCGTTCTCGCTGGTGCACGACGACATCATCGACCTGGACGAGCGGCGGCGGCATCGCGAGGCGCTCTGGAAGGCGTACGGCGTGGGCCCGGCGCTGCTGGTCGGCGACGCGCTGCTGGCGCTGGCGGTCAGTCGGCTGGCGGGCGACGCGGTCGCGATGAGCTATCTCTCCAGGGCGCTGATGGAGCTGGTCCAGGGCCAGATGGAGGACATGGCCTTCGAGACCCGCCCGTGGCGCGGCCCCGACGAGGTGACGGCCTCCGAGTACACGGAGATGGCCGCGGGCAAGACCGGCAGCCTGCTGGGGGCGGCCGCGGCGGCCGGCGTCGTGCTGGGCGGCGCGCCCGAGCTGGCGGAGCGCATGTGGGTGATGGGGCGGGAACTGGGCATTGCGTTCCAGATCGCGGACGACCTGCTCGGCATCTGGGGAGACCCGGCGGTCACCGGCAAACCCGTCCACAGCGATGTGCGGCGCGGCAAGAAGACCCTCCCGGTCCTGGCCGTCCTCGCCGCGGCCGGTCCCTCAGCGGGGGCCGTGGACGGTCAGGACGCGGCCACGCGCGAGCTGTCCGACCTGCTCGCGGGCGGCGGCCTGGCCGCGCGTGAGCTGTCCGACCTGCTCGACTCGGGCGTGCTGGACGACGAGTCGGTGCGGCGGGCGGCCCTGCTGATCGAGGAGGCCGGAGGCAGGAAGGTGGCGCTGGAGCTGGCGAGACGGCATCTGGCGACGGCCATGGAGATCATCGACGAGTGCCTGCCCGGCGCCACCGAACTGCGTGAGCTGTGCCTGGCCGTCATCGACCGCACCCACTGACGGTTCGGCTGCCCGAAACCCAGGACCTCCCCGTGGTCGGGCACGCCCCGACGGTCGGACGCCGGAGGTCCTGGGCGATCGTCAGGAGCGGGAGGCCGCGTCGAGGAGGCCGAGCTCGTCGGCGCTCAGCGTCAGCTCCGCCGCGGCGAGCAGGGGCCGGAGCTGGTCGACGGAGCGGGCGCTGGCGATCGGCGCGGTGACCGTCGGCTGGGCGGCCAGCCAGGCCAGCGCGACGGCCGCCGGCTCGACGTCGTGCGCCGCCGCCAGCTTGAGGAGCGCCTCCACCGTCCGCGGGCCGTGCTTGGTCTCGAGGTACTGGCTCGCCGCGCCCGCCCGCGGGCTGTCGATCGTCACGCCCGGCCGGTACTTGCCCGACAGGAAGCCGCGTGCCAGCGAGTAGTACGGCGTGCTGGACAGCCCCTCCTTGGCCACCACGTCCCGCAGCTCGCCCTCGTAACCGCGCTCCACCAGGTTGTACGGCTGCTGAAGGGCGACGTACCTGGCCAGCCCCTCGTCGTCGGACACCCGCAGCGCCGCCGCCAACCGGTCGGCGGTGTAGTTGGAAGCCCCGACGTAACGGATCTTGCCCTCGCGGATCAGCTCGTCGAAGGCCGCCAGCGACTCAGCGAGCGGCGTGTCCTCGTCGTCGCGGTGCGCCCAGTACAGGTCGATCCGGTCGGTACGGAGCCTGCGCAGCGAGTTCTCCACCGCCGTCCGGATGTTTCGCCGCGACAACCCCTCGAAGCCCTGCAACATGCCGACCTTGGTGGCGAGCACGATCGAGTCGCGGTTGCCGCGCTCGGCCAGCCACTCGCCGATGATGATCTCCGACGTGGACTCGCCGGTGGCCCAGTACGGGTAGACGTCGGCGGTGTCGACGAAGTTTCCGCCGCCCTCCACGTAGGCGTCGAGGACGGCGAACGAGGCCTCCTTGTCGGCGGTCCAGCCGAACACGTTGGTGCCGAGGCATATCGGGAAAACGGACAGGTCCGTGGCGCTTATCGGTCTCACTACGCCATTATCCGTCCGGCCACCACACAGGGCCTTCAGTGGTGGGTTGCCGACAGGTCGAGTTCGCGCGGGGTGAGCAGCCAGATGGCCGCCGCCCCCGCCAGCATCAGCAGCGCCCCCGCCCCGCACGTCACCGCCAGCGAGTCGGTGAACGCCTCTCTGGCCTGCTCGGCCAGCCGCGCGCCCGACGCGCCCAGTTCCGTGGCGACGTCCAGTGCACCCCCGAGCGACTCACGAACGACCGCCGCCGCCGGCCCGCCGTAGTCGAGCCCCGTACGGTAGACCGCCGCGGCCACGCTGCCCAGCACGGCCACGCCGAGTACGCCGCCCAGCTCGTAGCTGGTCTCCTCGATGGCCGCCGCGCTGCCCGACTTCTCGGACGGCGTCCCGGACATGATCACCGCGGAGGCGATCGCCAGCGCGCCCTCACCGAACCCGATCAGCAACAGCGCCACCGCGACCGACGGGTACCCCAGTGGCGCGAGGAACAGCACCAGGAGCCCCAGCCCGGCCACCGCCAGCCCGCCCGCGAGCACCGTGCGGGCGCCGATCCGCGCCGCCAGCGCGGGCGCGAGCGGCGAGGCCACCAGCGCGGCGAGCGCCGCCGGCAGTAGCCGTACGCCCGTCTCGAGCGGCGAGTAGTCCTGCACGAGCTGCATCCACTGCGCCAGCAACAGCAGCATCGCCGCCATCGCGATGGACGTCGCCAGCGCCGCCACCACGCCCGAGCTGAACGGCCCGCTGCGGAACAGCCTGAACTCCAGCAGCGGATCGGGCCTGCGCAGGCAGCGCGCGACGAACCAGCCCAACGCCAGCGCCGCCACCGCCGCGGCCAGCAGCGCCGACGGGTCGGCCAGGCCGTTCTTGCCGACATGCTTGATCGCGTAGACGAGCGCCGCCATGCCGATGATCGACAGGACGGTGCCGAGCGCGTCCCACCGGCCGGGGCGCGGGTTGCGCGACTCGGGCAGCAGGAACACCCCCGCGACGATCGCCACCGCCATCACCGGCACGTTCACCAGGAAGGCCGCGTGCCAGCTGAAGTGCTCCAGGAGGAGCCCGCCCAGGATCGGCCCGAGCGCCGCCCCGACGGCGGCCATCGAGGACCACACGCCCAGTGCGGTCGCCCGCTCGCGCCCATCGGGGAACAGGCTCCGGATCATGGACAGGGTGGACGGCATGATCATGGCGCCGCCCACGCCCAGCAGCGCCCGCAGCGCGATCACCGCCTCCGCGCTGTCCGCCCACAGCACGGCCGCGGAGGCCAGGCCGAACAGCGCGAAGCCGCCGAGCAGCATCTTCTTGCGCCCCCACCGGTCGCCGAGCGCGCTCACCGCGACCAGCAGCCCTGCCAGGACGAGCGCGTACACGTCCACGATCCACAGGAGCTGGATGGCGTCGGGCCGCAGGGCGGCCGAGATCGCGGGCAGCGCGACGTTGAGCACGGTCATGTCCATGACCACCAGCAGCAAGCTCGCCGACAGGACGGCCAGCCCCGCCCACCGCCGCCGGGACGTCACGCCCGCTCCCGGCGCGGGACGGCCGGGCCTGCTCACCTGGCGGCCGTTCACGAGTCACTCCGGTAGGAGGCGCCGTGCAGGAAGGTCTCGATGATCAGCCTGGGCGCGTCGCGCCGGGCGATGTCGCCGCGCCGCAGGCTCTCCCTGACGGCCACGAGCAGCCCGTACACGGTGCTGCTCACCCAGCGCACGGGCAGGTCGGCGCGGAGCAGGCCCGCGCGCTGGGCGGCGGCGAACAGCGCCAGCTCGCGCTCCTCCAGCGCCTCGGCGCGCCGGCCCAGCTCCTCGTGGAGGAGCATCGCGTGGTCGGTGAGACCGAAGCCGTACTCGTCCGCGATCTCGATCAGGCCGGTCAGCAGCGCGGCCAGCGCCCGCTCGATCTCCGGCGGGCTCCCCGAGACCGCCTCTGTCACGCCGGCGGCGAGCTGGACGCGCTCCCACTGGTCGTAGGCGCGCTGGCCGAGCGCGACCATCAGCTCCTCCCGGCTGGTGAAGTGCCGATGCAGGGTGGCCCTGCTGACTCCCACGGCCTCGGCCAGCTCCGCCATCGACGCCGTCGGATCGCGGTTGAGGTGCTGGATCGCCGCGGTCATGAGCTGTTCCCGGCCGACCGCCATCACACACTCCCGTACCATTTGCGACAAATGTGTCGCAAACAATACACGACAGACTCATCGCGTGCACCGGGCTCTCGCCTCGCCGTCATGGCAGGCGCGTCCTGCGGGGGGCTATGGTTCGGCTGTGATCGGTGACGCGCGGACGCGCATCCTGGACGCGGCGGAGGAACTGTTCGCCGGAGGCGGCTACGAGGCCACCCCGACCGCGGTCATCGCCAGGCTCGCCAGTGTGCCCAAGGGCCTGGTCTTCCACTACTTCCCGCGCAAGATCGACGTGCTCGTCGCGCTCGTCGACGAGCGCACCCTGGTCGAGGAGGGGCGCGAGGTCGACGCCGTGCCCGGCGACCCCGCCGGCACGCTGTCCCGGCTGGCGCGCGGCCTGCCGCTGCGGGCCTCGCCCGCGATGCGGCGCATCCTGTTCCGCGAGGCCGACACGCACGGCTCGGTCAAGGAGCGGCTCGGCCGGCTCAACGGCGAGCTGATCAGGCGGGCCAGGTTCGCGCTGGAACTGGCGCTGCCCGGCGCGCGGGGCGACGCGGCCAGGCTGGAGGTGGCGGCGGCCACGTTCGCCGCAGTGCTGCTCTACCAGGAGAACCTGTGCCAGCTAACGGGCCATCAGATCGACCCCGACGCGGTCGCGGAACTCATCGCTCACTCGCTCGTCTAGCAGCTCGTCCAGGGCCGTCCGCATGTGCTTGAGCAGGCTCCAGACGTCGTCCATGCGCTCGGGGCAGGCCACGACGCCGAAGTCCAGCATGCCGTCGTAGGAGAAGCAGGTGATGTTGACGCCGCCGCTCAGGTCGGTCAGCACCGACATCGGGTAGTACGACAGGATCCGTGCGCCGCACAGGTACAGCGGGAACTGCGGCCCCGGGACGTTGCTGATGATCAGGTTGATCGGCGGGAACGCCACTGACGCCAGCCGGAACAGCGCCGGCGTGGCCAGCGTGGTGACCGGGGCGGGCAGCACCGAGCACAGCTCGGACAGCCAGCTCGCGGGGGCCAGCGCGAAACGGCGCTTGGCCGCCCTCATCGTCGCGCCCACGGCCTGGAGGCGCTCCTTGGCGTCGCTGAGGTTGGTGGGCATCGGGGCGACCATCGCCGAGATCTGGTTGCCGACCACCTCCCTGGCGCTGCCCGTGCGCACCGCCACCGGGACGGCGACGATCAGCGGCTCGTCGGGCAGCGCGTCGCGCTCCTCCAGCCACGAGCGCAGCGCCGACGTGCACAGCGCCATCACGACGTCGTTGGCGCTCATGCCGTTGGCCTTGGCGACCGCCTTGACGTCCTTGAGTGAGAGCGAGCCGAACGACACATGACGGCCGGCGCTGATGGGCCCGTTGAACGGGGTGCGCGGAACCTTCAGGCCGGGCACCTCGGGCCGCCGGTGCCGGTCGCCGCTGGCGCGCCTGACCGCCTTGGCGATCAGGCGTGAACCGGGCAGGCCGGCGGCCAGCGGGATCGCGTCCAGGTCGCCCGCCGCCCTGAGGAGGGACCGCACCGCGCTCACGGGCTGCGCCGCCGCCCGGACGGCCGCGCCCGCCAGCATCCCGGCCACCCCCGGCACCTTCTGGTCGCTGACCGTGCGGGGAGGCCCGAGGCGGCACGAGTCGGGTGACAGGTCGAGGAGCGCGGCGAGCGTCTCGGCCCCCGACACGCCGTCGATGGCGGCGTGGTGGACCTTCGTGTACACCGCCACCCGGCCCCCGGCCAGCCCGTTGATCAGGTGCATCTCCCACAGCGGGTGGGCGCGGTCGAGCCTGCGCGCGTGGATGCGGGCCACCGCGTCGGCGAGGTGCCAGTCGTCGCCAGGGCTGGGCAGCGTGCTCTCGAACAGATGGTTGGCGAGGTCGAAGTCGGGGTCGGCGGCCCAGTAGGGACGGTCGAGGCCGAGCGGCACCTCCGCCAGCCGGAGGCTGAGCGCCGGCGACAGGTGGAGGCGGTCCAGCAGAAGGTCGGCGAGCGCCTGCCTGGTGATCAAGCCGTCGGACGAGTCGAGGATCGCCAGCCCCGCCACATGGGCGGCAGTGGTCGCGGACTCGACGTTGAGGAACTGCGCGTCGAGCGCGGTCAGCTGGCGCATCTCGTCTCCTCTTTCCCTAGAGTACGGACAGGATCACATACGGCGATTTCCGAAACGTTTCCGCGAGAGTCTTTCAGATGAATTCGGCCGCCTCTGACATTGATTCAGCGAAAGTGCAGCTCAGCCTGGAAGGGTGACAATTTCCTATCCGCCGACAACGGTAATGGGGTGTTGCACGACAGCGCCGAAGCAGTAACCGAGCGGATGTCGCGGGGCCGCCAGCGGCTGTGTCGCGCCGCTCTCGTCGGTGGCCCTGGCCATCAGGACGACGGGCCCCGGACGGCGCGGAGCCCACCCGACGTGCCACCGGATCCAGGCGTTGACCAGGGGTCTTCCCTGCAGCTCCGCCCTCTTCCAGGTGTGCCCGCCGTCGACGCTGACCTCCACCCTGACGACCCGCCCGCGTCCGGACCACGACCTGCCACGCAGGACGTGACGCGCCCCCGCCTTTAACACGGCGCCCCAGGGGAGCTCGAAAGCGCTCTTCACCGGCTGCGTCGTGACCTCGCGGTAAAAGACCGTGTTCCACGGCGTGGCCAGTTCACGGGTGGCGACCTCGATATCACCGAGCCATTTGATCGACGCAACTCCCACCCATCCCGGCACCACCAGCCGCACCGGAAATCCGTGGTCGGGCGGAAGGGGGCGCCCGTTCATTTCATGGGCGACGAGGACGTCGCCCAGGGCCTTCTCCACGGGCAGCGGCCTGCGGACGTGCCCGTAGTCCTCGAACGGCGCGTCGAGGCCCGTCGGGAGGACGTCCACCGCCTCGGGCCGGAGCCCGGCCTGTTCGAGCAGGTACCGCAGCGGCACCCCGCGCCAGCGCGCCACCCCCACCGCGCCCAGCCCCCACTGGGTGCCCGGCGTGGGTGCGTGCTGCTGGGTCGCGTAGAACCGGCGGCCGTTGCCCGCGCACTCGATCGCCACGTCCATGGTTCTGGACGGCATGGAACGGAGCTCGTCGTAGCTGTACGCGCCCGGATGCCGGATGCCGGGGCCATGCAACCGCAGCCGCCAGGTACCGGCATCGATCAGCGGAGTGAAGGTGTGGTTCCTCACGAAGAACCGGTCGTTGGGGGTGTGGAACCCCTGCCCTGCCATGGCCTCCCAGCGCATCTCCGCGCTGCCGTCATGCAGGGTGAACAGGCTGTCGGGCAGCGGCTTGACGATGGTGGCGAGAGCTTGCCCCATGACGACACCTCCTTAATGACTATTTCCTACCGGGAAACCATTTAATCGTGACTCTCTGCTTATCTCCAGATCCTCGCCGCTACTTCATGCCCATTATTCGCGACGAACGCACGTCCGGCGAAGGACCCCGCTCCCGGACGAAGACCCCATGCGAAAGGGGGAGAACCGGCCTACCAGGTGATACGCCGGAAAGGCGGGCCGGTCGGCCAGACCTCGCAGGGAGGTGCGCACCTCCATCATGACCGTCTGTTGGTGACCATCGAGGCGAAACTTTCGCCGGCGTTGAGGCGATCGATCAGTTCGAGCAAGCCATCCCTGTCGCCGTTGCTCCGCAGCCAGCGGCTGACCCCGCAGGCCGCCTTGGCGTACGTGGACACGTCCGCGCCCGCCGCGTGCAGCCACTGGTCCAGGGTGACGGGCAGAGCGGTGCCCGGCTCCGCGAGGCAGCGGTCGGGGGCGGACGGCGGGGCGAGGTAGCGGCGGTCGTCGGAGACCACCACCGCCAGCCCCTCGTCGAACCACTGCGGGACCTCGACCCCCGACGCGAGCCGGGCATGTAGCTCGACATGGGACATCTCGTGCGAGGCGATCACCGCGTCGACGCCCCTCGGAGAGAGCATCACCGATCGGTCGAGTACGGCGATGCCACGCTCCCGGCCGCCGCCGATGTGCCGGTAGCACTCGTCGGTCACGCACACGAGCAGCCGGGGAGAGCTCCGCCTGGAGCCGTAGAAGCCGGCGACCCGCTCGGTGGCCGCCTCCGTCACCTGGGCGACCTGGGACCGTTGCCCAGCCGACAGGCCCTCCTCGGTGTAGACGCCGGGCCGCAGCTCGGTGAGGCCGTAGCAGCCGGGGCACGTCGTCGCGGCGACGGACGGATAGGCCACCGCCACCCCGGCCACCCCGGCGACGAGCAGCACGGCCAGCGCCGCGAGAACCCGCGCCCAGATCTTCCTCGCCCCTGCCTTACCGCCGCGCCCCTCGGGCATCGCCGACCTCCTTCGTCTGTGTGACAACGGCCGCGAACACTCTCCCGCGATTCCGGGTCCGGCACATCGGCCCACGGGTGGTCATTCCCTGGGTTGAGCTACAGAGGGCGCCTCGCCCGCCCGCGTCCACCCATGAGCAGGGCACGCCATGCGCGCCCGGCCGGTGGTGGTCAGCGGCCGAGGAAGGCGAGGAGCCGGTCGAGGGGCCAGGTGTTGATGACGTCCTCGGCGGTCAGCCAGGCCCGCTGGGCGACGCCGACGCCGAAGCGCTGGTTCGCCAGGTGCGGGATGGCGTGGGAGTCGCTGTCGATGGAGAACTTCACCCCGTGGTGTTTGGCCAGCCGTACCAGGTCGGACGGCAGGTCGGAGCGGTCGGGGAAGGAGTCGATCTCCATGGCGGTGCCCGTGCGGGCGGCGGCGCGGAAGACGGCGTCCCAGTCGGCGTCGACCGGAGAGCGCTTGCCGATCTTGCGAGTGGTCGGATGGCCGATGATGTCCACGTACGGGTTCTCGCAGGCGGTGATGAACCGGCGGGTCATCTCGTCGCGGGACATGCTGAAATGCGAGTGCACCGACGCGACGCACACGTCGAACCCGCGCAGGACCTCGCCGGGCCAGTCGACTGACCCATCGGGGGCGATGTTCAGCTCGGTGCCGTGCAGGATCCGCATGTCGGGATATTTCCGTTGCAGCGCCTGCACCTGCCCGCGCTGGTCGAGCGCCTTGTCCAAGGTCATGCGCTGCATCGCCAGGTCGGGGGCGTGGTCGGTGACCGCGTAGTACGCGTAGCCGCGGGCGCACCCGGCCGCCACCATGTCCTCCAGAGAGGCGATGCCGTCGGTCAGGTTGGTGTGCGTGTGCAGGTCGCCCTTGAGGTCGTCGAGCCGCACCAACTCGGGCAGCTCGCCGCGGAGCGCCGCCTGCACCTCACCGCCGTCCTCGCGCAACGGCGGCGGGACGAACTGCATGCCCAGCGCGGCGTAGATGTCCTCCTCCGACTCGGCGGCGATCACCCGCTCGCCCTCGAACAGCCCGTACTCCGACAGCTTCCAGCCCTTCTTCACCGCCATCTCACGGATCGCGACGTTGTGCTCCTTCGAGCCGGTGAAGTACTGCATGGCCGCGCCCCACGACGCGGCGGGCACCACACGCAGGTCGACCTGGATGCCGGACGTGGTGCGCACCGACGTCTTCTTCTCGCCCGCCGCGATCACCTCGGACACGTACGGCTGGGCGCGGAACCCGGCCATGATCGACTCGTCGGCCACGGCCAGGATGTCGATGTCGCCGATCGTGTCCTTCATCCGCCGCAGCGAGCCCGCGTACGCCATGCGCTCGGCGCTCAACGACGCCATCACCTGCTCGGCCAGCGCCATCGCGACGCCGGTGTGCACCCTGCGGCCCGACTGCTCGAGCTGCTCGACGCCCTTGAGCAGGTTCGCGAGGGTCTTCGGGCCGAGCCCCTTGACGCCGTCGAGCCGCCCCGACGAGATCGCCTCGGCCAGCGCCGCGGGGGAGTCGACGCCGAAGTCCTCGAAAAGCATGATCGCCGTCTTCGGGCCCAGCGTCGGCACCCGCGTCAGCCGCCGGACCCCCTCGGGGACGCGCCCACGCAGGTCGTCGAGCTGGCGGAAGCTGCCGCGTTGCAGGAACTCCTCCATCTTCTTGGCGATCGCCTCACCGACGCCGGGGACGCTTCGCACGTCCACCACCGAGATGTCCTCGGGGAACCCGGCGATCGCCTTGGCCGCCTTCTGGTAGCTCCGCACCCGGAACGCATCGCCCCCGGTCAGCGCGAACAGCTCCGCATACTCCTGGAGAGCGGTGGCCGCCTCCTCATTAGCCCGCATGCTCCCACCTTAGAGTTCTCCTCTGACAGTCTGCGGTGGGTGTGCCGCGCACGACGTGGAAGGCGGGCGCGCCCGCGGGCAGTGTGCCGCGGGCGCCGAAGAGCGGCGTGGCCCGTCGGGTCGAGCCCGAAGGGGAGGAGCGTCAGTCCGCGGCGTTGCTGGGACGGCGCCAGGGGCCGGTGATCGCGAAGACGTAACCCGGCGTCTGGATGTTGGCGAACAGGATCGAGCCGTCGGCGTTGAAGGTGGGCCCGGTGAACTCGCTGTCGTTGAGCTCGTTGCGCGCCAGCGGGTACGGGTTGCCCTGCTTGGTGACGCCCACCAGGTGGCTGAGGCCCTCGCCGTCCTCGGCCAGGATGAGCCCGCCGTCAGGGGAGACCGTGATGTTGTCGGGGCCGTCGTAGTCGGTGTCCTTGGAGGGGTCGGGGTTGACGCCGAAGATGGTCGTGAGCGTGATCGACTCGGTGCGCGGGTCGTAGAACCACACCTGGCCGTCGTGCTCGTTGACGCTGCCGTCGCTGGAGCGGGCGTAGCTGGCGACGAAGTAGGCGCCGCCGTCGCCCCAGTAGGCGCCCTCCAGCTTGCGCGAGCGGGTCACCTGGTCGTCGGTGAACTGCGAGCGCACGGAGACGGTGCGGGCGTCGCGGT
The DNA here is from genome assembly GCF_040614375.1 of Nonomuraea sp. NPDC005983. Classification (NCBI taxonomy): domain Bacteria; kingdom Bacillati; phylum Actinomycetota; class Actinomycetes; order Streptosporangiales; family Streptosporangiaceae; genus Nonomuraea; species Nonomuraea sp. NPDC005983. Next base: position 20,974 of record NZ_JBEXUP010000048.1, on the reverse strand, counting down.
CGGGGACGTCCACCCAGCGCACCTTGTACCTGGTGCCGGGCTTGGTCGCCTCGGACAGGTCGGCGATGTGCCGGCTGCCGTGGAAGCAGCTCATCGCCTGCAGCTGCCCCGCCGTGTTGCCGCCCACGGACGTGGCGAGCTCGCGCAGCGCGCCCCTGCCGCCGGTGAAGCCCTTCGGCGGGGTCCAGCGGAAGTACAGCCCGTGGGGGCCGTTGGCGTCCTCGGTCAGGTAGATCGTCGAGGTGCGGGGGTCGACCGCCACGGCCTCGTGCGAGTAGCGGCCCAGGAACTTCAGCGGCACCGGGTTCTGGTTGGCCTGCTGGTCGAAGGCGTCGACCTCGAAGACGTATCCGTGGTCCTTCTGGTAGCGGCCGCCCGCCCGCTGCTCGGTCTCCTCGCAGGTCAGCCAGGTGTTCCAGGGGGTCCTGCCGCCCGCGCAGTTGTTGTGCGTGCCCGCCAGGCTCACGTACTCCTTGATCCGGTTGCCGTGCGCGTCGACCTCGATGTTGGTCGTGCCGCCGCCCGCGCCGGGGTCGTAGGTCAGCCCGGGCAGGGCGGGCACCCGGAACGGCTCGCCGCCGCCGATCTCGTGGTTGTTGACCAGCGTCGCGCCAGTACGGCTGGTGAAGCAGGCGGTGCCGTCGGCGTCGCTGGGCGTCGGCTCCCCGCTCTCCAGCAGCGTCTTGCCCGCCTGCGCGACGACCTTGTACGAGAATCCGGAGGGCAGGGCGAGCAGCCCGGCCGGGTCGGCGACGAGCGGCCCGTACCCGGCGACCGCGCGGGTGGCGGCCCGGGCGACTCCCGGCCCGGCGATCGCTTCGACACTGCCTGCGAGTGCGATGCCGAGACCTCCGGCAGCGCTGAGGAAACCACGACGTGACACTGACATGGGGCATCGTCTCCAGTTCAGAACGCTTACACCAGCCGACCCAAGTGTGCCCGGGAAACGTCCCCGACGTCTGCTTCTGACCGCCGGGTGAACCCGCGGCGAATTCCCGAGCCGCCTCCGCCGCGGGCGAGCGTCAGAAGCGGACCTCGCGCGCCCGGTACGGCTCGGCCAGGTACGACAGTTCCTTGTCCGACAGGGTGACGCTCACCGCGGCGACCGCGTCGTCGACGTGGCGGTCCTTGGAGGCGCCGACGATGGGGGCGGTGATCGTCGGCTGGTGCAGCAGCCAGGCCAGCGCGATCTGGGCCGCGGGCAGTTCGCGCTCGCGGGCCACCTCGGCCAGCCGGTCCACGATGATCTGGTCGTTGCCGGGTTCGTAGAGGAAGTCGATGCGGCCGTCGGAGCCCGTCCTGGTGGTCGTGGTGACGGACGAGCCCGCCCGGGCCAGGATGCCGCGCGCCAGCGGGCTCCACGGGATCACGCCCACGCCCTGGTCGGCGCAGAGCGGGAGCATCTCGCGCTCCTCCTCGCGGTAGAGGAGGTTGTAGTGGTTCTGCATCGAGACGAACCTGGTCCAGCCGTTCGCCTCGGCCACGTGCTGGGCCTTGGAGAACTGCCACGCCCACATGCTGGACGCCCCGATGTAGCGGGCCTTGCCCGACCTGACCACCTCATGCAGGGCCTCCATGGTCTCCTCGATGGGCGTCTCGTCGTCCCAGCGATGGATCTGGTAGAGGTCCACGTAGTCGGTGCCGAGCCGGTCAAGGGAGGCGTCGATCGCGGCGTGGATGTGCTTGCGTGACAGCCCCCGGTCGTTGACGCCCCTGCCCATCGGGAAGAACACCTTGGTCGCCAGCACGTAGTCCTCGCGCCGGGGGAAGATCCGGCGCAGCACGTCGCCCGTCACGACCTCGCTGGCGCCGGCGCTGTAGACGTCGGCCGTGTCGAAGAAGGTCACGCCGGCGTCCGCCGCGCGCCGGATGACCGGCTCCGCCTGGTCCTCCGGAAGGGCCCATTGCTGCTTGGACGGGTCGCCGAAGCTCATCATGCCGAGGCAGATGCGGGAGACCTTCAGGCCGGTGTCACCAAGACGCGTGTAATCCATGCGGCCCACACTATGACCCGTTCTGTCGCGAAGTGGAGTGCTTCCCGGCGCACGCCCGCGAGGCCGGTCTGGCGACTGTGCTCAGAGCGGCAGGCGAGGAGCGATCATCGTCACTCCCGGAACCGAGCCGATGGAGGCCAGCGCCTTGCCCGCGTCGGCCAGCCCGATCGTCCTGGTGACGAGCTGGTCGGGGTGGAGGATGCCGGCCCTGATCATCTCCAGCATCGGCGGGTAGGCGTGCGCGGCCATGCCGTGGCTGCCGAGCAGTCGCAGCTCCTGGCCGATCACCCGGCTCATCGGCACCGCCGTCGACCCGCCGGGCAGCAGCCCCACCTGGACGTGCCGCCCCTGGCGGCGCAGGCTCTCGATGGACGCGGCGCACGTCCGGGGGCTGCCCAGAGCGTCGATCGAGACGTGCGCGCCACCCCGGGTCAGCTCCCTGACCTGGGCCGCAGCGTCGCCCGCCGAGCCGTTGACGAAGTGCGTGGCGCCCGCCTGCTCGGCCAGGCGCAGCGCGTCGGAGCTGATGTCGACGGCCACCACGCGCGCTCCGGCGGCCGTGGCGATCATCACAGCCGACAGCCCGACCCCGCCGCAGCCGTGCACGGCCACCCACTCGCCCGGCCGCACCTCGCCGACCTGCGCCACGGCGCGGAAGGCGGTCGCGAAGCGGCAGCCGAGCCCGGCGGCGGTGACGTAGGCCATGTCCTCGGGGATCGCGATCAGGTTGACGTCGGCGTGGTTTACGGCCACGAGCTCGGCGAACGACCCCCAGTGGGTGAAGCCGGGCTGGGTCTGCCGCTCGCACACCTGCTGCTGGCCGGTGGCGCACGCCGGGCAGGACCCGCACGCGCAGACGAACGGGACGGTCACCCGGGCGCCAGGCTGCCAGTCGCGCACCTCCGAGCCGACCGCCTCGACCACGCCCGCCAGCTCGTGCCCGGGGACGTGGGGGAGCACACGGATGTCGGGGTCGTGGCCCTGCCAGCCATGCCAGTCGCTACGGCATAGGCCGGTGGCCTCGACCCTGATCACCGCTCCGTGCGGCGCCGGAGTCGGGTCGGGCAGCTCGCGCAGGTCGAGCTCTCCACCGAAGATGTCAAAGGCTACGGCTCGCATCTCATGAGCTTAGGGTCAACTGCCGCAGCTCGCGCAAGGCCTGGTGGGAGGGGGAGCCCGGCTCCGTCGTGTAGAGGACGAGCCGCAGGTCGTCGCGGTCGGGCACGGGCAGCACCTGGCAGATCGCGTCGATCGTGCCGACCAGCGGGTGGACGATCCGCTTGCGCTGGTCCCTGCGGATCCCGACCTCGTGCCTGGCCCACAGCTCGGCGAACTCGGGGCTGAGCGCGAGCATCTCGGTGACCAGCGCCTGGATCCCCGGGTCGTCCGGGTAACGGCCGGCGGCCGCGCGCAGGTCCGCGATCGAGGCGCGGGCGAAGCGGCTCCTCGCCTCGTCGCTGAGGCGCTCGGCGAGGTCGGGGGAGCGGAACACCCAGCGGATGACGTTGCGGTCGTCGAGCGGCTGGGCGTCGAGGTCGCCCATGAGCACGCTGGCCAGCGGGTTCCAGGCGAGGATGTCGTACCTGGCGTCGAGCACGTAGGCCGGCACCTCTTCCAGGAACGCGATCAGGTGCAGCATCCTGTCGGGCACGTCGCTGGTGCGCCTGCTCGTCTCCACCGGCTGGCCCGCGAGGTGGAACAGGTGGGCGCGCTCGTCCTGGCTGAGCATGAGCGCCCTGGCCAGCGCGTTGAGCACCTGCCGCGACGGGTGCGGGCCTCTGCCCTGCTCCAGCCGGATGTAGTAGTCGATCGACATGCCGGCGAGCTGGGCGACCTCCTGCCGGCGCAGCCCCGGCGTGCGACGGCGGTCGCCTTCGGGCAGGCCCACCTCCCTGGGCGTGACGCGGGAGCGCCTGCTGCGGAGGAATTCCGCCAGTTCAACGCGGTTCATAGGTACATCTTCTGGCATGTCGCCGTGGCGTGGGTGGTACCGCTGATCCCAGCTTCGGGAGGTCTCTCCCGCTCCGGCGCGGCTCCGGCCAGCGTTGGACCCATGACGACAGCTCTCATCACAGGCGCCAACAAGGGAATCGGCTTCGAGATCGCGCGGCTGCTCGGCGAGCGGGGCATCACCGCCGTCGTCGGCGCGCGGGACGAGGAACGCGGCCGGGCCGCCGCCGCCAAGCTCGGCCAGCCGTTCGTGCGGCTCGACGTGACGGACGTGGAGAGCGTCCACGCCGCCGCCAAGTGCCTGGAGGAGGAGTACGGCACGCTCGACATCCTGGTGAACAACGCGGGGATCACGGGCGGGCAGCAGGACCCGAGGCCCAGCGCGACCCCGGCCGACAAGATGCGGGAGGTCTACGAGACCAACGTGTTCGGCGTGGTCTCGGTGACCAACGCGATGCTGCCGCTGCTGCGCAGGTCACCGGCGGGCCGGATCGTGAACATGTCGAGCGAGCTGGGCTCGCTGAGCATGGCCGTCGACCCGGAGAGCCCGTTCTGGCCGCACACCTACCTGGCCTACAACTCGTCCAAGTCGGCGCTCAACATGGTCACGGTGGCCTACGCCAAGGAGCTCATGGACACCCCGATCAAGGTGAACGCCGCCAATCCCGGCTACTGCGCCACCGACCTGAACGCGCACACCGGCTTCCGCACCGCCGAGCAGGGAGCCCAGATCGCGGTGCGGCTCGCCACCCTCGACGCCGACGGCCCGACCGGCGCCTACCTCCAGGACGACGGTCCCGTGAGCTGGTGAGGTGTTATTCCGATTCGATAGGACAGAAGGGAGTGATGGGACGAGATCTGGACAAAGAGCGGTTCTCCGAGGCTGAGTTCCTCCGCTTCGGTGAACGCCTTCACGAGCAGCTCGTGGTCCTGCGCGAGCTGCTCGACAGGCCCGGTTTCGGCGAGGGGCCGACGACGATCGGAGCCGAGCTGGAGCTGTTCCTGATCGACGAGAGGGGACGCCCGCTGCCGCGCAACACCGAGGTGCGCGACAGGCTCGGCGACCCCCGCGTGGTGCCCGAGCTGGGCCGCTACAACCTGGAAGTCAACCTGACGCCGCTGCCGCTGGCGGGCCGGCCGTTCGAGGAGCTGGAGAGGGAGGTCCAGGAGGCGCTCGCCCAGGTGGACTGCGGGGTCGAGAAGTCGTTCAAGGGCGGGGGCGCCGTGCCCATCGGCATCCTGCCCACGCTCGACACCGAGGACTTCACCGTGGACGCCATCACCGGCGAGAACCGGTACCGGGCCTTGAGCAGGGGCTTCAGGCGCCTGCGGCTGGAGCCGTTCATCGTCGCGATCGACGACCTGGAGCTGTCGGTCGAGGACGTGATCCTGGAGAGCGCCAACACCTCCTGGCAGGTGCACATGCGTACCCCGCCCGATCGCTTCGCCCGGCTCTACAACGCGGCCCAGCTCGCCATCGGCCCGGTGCTGGCGGTGTGCGGCAACTCGCCGATCTTCCTCGGCAGGCACCTGTGGGAGGAGACCAGGATCGCGCTGATGGAGGAGGCCGCCGACGACCGGGACGTGGAGCGCCGCTTCCGCAGGGACGGCCGGGTCACCTTCGGCTCCGACTGGGTGCGCGAGGGCGCGTACGAGCTGTTCGAGCAGTGCGTGCGTGACTACGACCCGGTGCTCCCCGACCTGTCGGACGGCGCCGCCCGGCAGGACGTCCCGGAGCTGCGGTTGCACCAGGGCACGGTCTGGCACTGGAACAGGGCCGTCTACGACCCCGCCGAGGGCGGCCACCTGCGGGTCGAGATGCGCGCCCTCCCGGCGGGGCCCTCGGCCGTGGACATGGCGGCCAATGCGGCGTTCCTGCTCGGGCTCACGCTCTCGCAGTCCGAGCGGGACCTGACCGGTTACCGTTTCGGCGAGGCGTACCAGAACTTCTACCGGGCCGCCAGGTACGGGCTGGGCGCCAGGCTGTCCTGGCCGGGCAGGCACGGCGACTTCGACGCCGCGGAACTGGTGCTGGAGCTGCTGCCGGAGGCCAGGGAGGCGCTGCTCGCCCACGGGGTGGCGGCGTCGGACGCGGACCCCATGCTCGACATCATCAGGCAGCGGGCGCGGCTGCGCCGCACCGGCGCGGTCTGGCAGCGGGAGGCGCTGGTCTGCTTCGACGGCGACAGGGAGCGGCTGGTGCGCAGGTACCGCGAGCTGGCGCTCTCCGATCAGCCCGTCCATATGTGGCAGTAAGCCAACTTTGGCCGCGCTTTCCTCGTCAAACTAGATCAAACGACGGCGAAGCGAGGAGAGTATGGCTCCGACGGGGATGGCTCCCACTGACAAGGCCCCCTTCACCTTGCGGCGGGAGACGGGCACGCTGGCCGAGGGTGCCGCGAAACTGGCGGGGGAGATCGGCAGCACCGGCGTCGAGGCGGTGCTCGCCCACGCCAACAGGATCGGGACGCACAAGGCGGCGTCAGGGGCGATGGGCTCGATGAACCCCAAACCGGCGGACTGGTACGCCTTCGACGTCAAGGACCAGGACACGGCCGACTGGTACCCGCAGGGGCTCACCTGCGCCGAGGACTCCGGCTCCGTGGGCGTGCCGGCGTTCCTCGTGAGCTGGTACTTCAAGCCGGGCCCGCCGAGGACCGAGCGCGGCATCAGGGTCACCTTCCTGAGCCCGAAGACGCTGAGGTACCAGCACGCGCTGCTCGTCGAGGCCGAGCCGGACGGCTCGTACGCGGCGATCGACATCCACGCGGGAGGCATCGCCTGCCACGGCGGCCTGCTCCTCGTCGCCGACACCACCGCGGGGCTGCGCGTCTTCGACCTGAACCACGTGCTCGACCTGCGCACCGCCCAGAACGATCTGGGCGACTCCGACCTGCTCGGCCGCCACGACGGCAAGTTCCACGCGTTCGGCTACCGGTACGTCATCCCGCAGACCGACTCCTGGCGTGTCGCCCAGCGCGGCGCCCGCTTCTCGTTCCTGTCGGTCGACCGCAGCACCAGCCCGCACACGCTGATCTCCGGCGAGTACCTGGAGGACAGCCCCAACGGCCGCGTCGCCCGCTGGGACCTGGAGCTGAGCGACGGCGTGCCCAGGGACGCCTTCGTGATGGGCCAGATGAAGATCCAGGGCGCGCTCTCGCACGGCGGCGCGTGGTACCTGAGCCAGGCCGCCGACGGCGCCACCAACGGCAAGCTGCACGTCTACGCCGACGGCGAGCTGACCACCCGCCCCTACCCGATCGGGCCGGAGGACCTGACCGTGCAGGGCGGCAAGCTCTGGAGCGTCACCGAGTTCAGGAACAAGCGCATGGTCTTCGGCGTCGCCCTGTGAGCTCTCCGGAGGTCAGTCCCTGAGATGGACCTGCAGCAGCTCGCGGTAGCGGCGGTCGAAGGCGTCGTAGCGGGCGCGTAGCTCGCCGCCCGGCCAGCCCTCCGGCAGCAGCTCCTCGGGCAGCAGCGGGTCGGCCAGCAGGTGGCGCAGCACCGCCGCCGACACCAGGAACCCCTCGGCCAGCCCGTCGGCCCGGTCGAGGGCCCGTTCCAGGCCGCGCGCCTCGGCCGCCCAGCCGTCGAGATCCCACAGCAGGGGGGTGGGGTCGCCGTGCGGGCGGCCGTCGATCAGCGTGCACTGCGCGGTGACCGACCGCGGCCAGGCGCGCAGCAGGTTGGCCGGACGCATCCAGGTGCCCTCGCGCAGCTCGGCCAGGCGCAGCGCGGTCATCGTGTGCCGGAACGCGGCCCGGTCCGCGGGGGCGCGGCGCTCGGCGGTGACCACGGCGATCTCCCAGCTGCCGTCCCACTCCCTGGTGTGCGGGTCGCGGCTCTCGTCCTGCCTGGCCTGGCGCTCGACGAGCCGCTCGGAGAGCGTGTAGCGGCCCCCGGCCTGCGTCAGGTCGCCCGCGGCCACCATGCGCGACAGCGCCACCCGCACGGTGCCCTCGGCGATGCCGAACAGCGCCCCGATGCGCACCAGGTGGCGGGCGGGCAGGCTCGGGGGATGGCTGCCGAGCAGCGCGCTCAGCACGGCCGATCTGGCACTCAGGGTGTTACGCTCTTCCATCGCGTGTTGATTATATGTAACACTCCGGAGTATGGGGCGCTATCTCATCGAACCGTTCGACGGCAGTGACCGCTACGCGACCGAGCGCTACCAGGGCGCGGCCGGGCGCAACTGGTGGAGCTGCGATCCCACGCTGCGCCTGCTCATGCGGCGCCATCTCGGCGACGGCTACGCCTGGGCCGAGCCGCATCTGGAGAAGCTGGGCGCGCTGATGGGCGGGCTGGTCGCCGCGAGCGCGGAGGAGACCGACCGCAACCCGCCGCGGCTGGAGAAGTACGACAAGTGGGGCAGGGACGTCAGCGAGGTCGTCATGCCGCCGTCCTTCCACGCTGCCAGACAGGCGCTGATGGAGAACAACTTCACCGCGCCCGCGTTCGCCGCCGAGGCCCGCGCGAACGGCGCGAACCCCGTCGCCCTCGCAGCAGCCTGGACGTACCTGCTCGACCAGGCCGACGTCGGGATGGGCTGCGCGCTCGGCACGGGCGGCGACATGGTGGTCTCCCTGGCTGAGAAGCACGCGCCCGAGGACGTCAAGGAACGGGTCCGGAAGCTCTTCGCCAACGGCTTCTACTCCGGCGAAGCCGCTCAGATGTTCACCGAGAGGACGGGCGGCTCCGACCTTGCCGCCCTGGAGGCGACGGCCGTCCCCGACGGGGAGTCGTGGCGGCTGACCGGCTTCAAGTGGTTCGCCTCCAACGCCAACGGCTCCGCCTTCGTCGTCCTGGCCAGGCTTCCCGACGACGCCGTCGCCCCGTTCCTCGTCCTGTGGGAGCGACGCGACGGCACCCGCAACGGGGTGCGCATCCGGAGGCTCAAGGACAAGCTCGGCACCCGCTCGGTGGCCTCGGCCGAGGTCGAGTTCGCCGGCGCGGAGGCGTTCCTGCTGGCGGGCGGCGGCTCCGGCTCCGGCCTCGGCACCATGATGAAGCTCACCAACGCGTCCAGGCTCGGCGTCGCCATGATGGGCGTCGGCGTGGCCCGGCGGGCGCTCGTGGAGTCGCTCTGCTACGCCCGCGCCCGCGAGGCGTTCGGCAGGCCGCTCATCGAGCAGCCGCTGATGCGCCGCAAGCTCGCCGAGCTGATCGTCGAGGTCGAGGCCGCCCAGGCGCTGGTCTTCGACGGCCTCGTCGGGACCCGGCTGCGCCTCGCGCCCGCCCTGGTCAAGCTGCGCGCGGCCAGGCTCGGTGTCACCGCCGCCAGCGACGCGATCGAGGTGCACGGCGGCAACGGCTACATCGAACAGTGGCCCGTCGCCAGGCTGCTGCGCGACGCGCAGGTCAACCCGATCTGGGAGGGCGGCGACAACATCCTCTGCCTGGACGTGCGGCGCGCCATGCTCCGCGAGAGCGCCCACGAGCCGTTCCTCGACCGCCTGCTGGCGGCTGTCGACCAGTCACCGCCGGGCGACTCCGCGACGGTGGACCTCGTGCGGGGGCGGATCGACGATCTCCGTAAGGCGATCACCGTCTGGTCCTCGCTCGACCCGGTCGCGGCCGAGGCTCGGCTGTATCCGCTGGCCCAGCTCATGGCCGACGTCTATGCGGCGGCGCTGCTGCTGGAGCAGGCGGGCTGGGAACGGCGCGAGCTCGGAACCGATCGCAAGGCCCTGGTGGCCCGGCTCCATGCCGATGCCCACCTCGCCGACCATGGTCCGCTGCGGGGAATCGACCGCCCCGCGGAGGAGCTCGAACGCTTCGATGATCTTGTTTCGGGAGCGCTCACCTGGTGACTCCGAACCCGATGCCCAGGAAGGCCCCCCGGGGACGGCCGAGAGCGACTTCATGGGAAACGTGGACGGCTCGACCGTAAGATCCTTGACGACGCCGCTCCGTCGCTGTTCCGTCAGAGTGAACAGCGATGATGATCGGGTGTATCCCGGCCGGAGAAAGGCGACGGCGATGATCGTACGGGCTCGGCGTGGGGCACGGAGGTGGCGATGACCGTTCGTGTCGAGAGCGACGGGGCGGTCACCACCGTCGTCCTCAGCAGGCCGGAAGCGCGCAACGCCGTCGACCGCGCGACCGCCGACGCGCTGGCCGGCGCCTTCCGCGACTTCGAGGCGTCCGACGCCGCCGTGGCCGTGCTGTGGGGGGAGGGCGGCACGTTCTGCGCCGGAGCCGACCTCAAGGCGCTCGACAACCACGTCGGCGAGGAGGGCGACGGGCCGATGGGCCCCACCAGGATGCGCCTGACCAAGCCGGTCATCGCCGCCGTCGCCGGGCACGCGGTCGCGGGCGGCCTGGAGCTGGCCCTCTGGTGCGACCTGCGGGTGGCGGAGGAGGGCGCGGTGTTCGGCGTGTTCTGCCGCCGCTGGGGCGTCCCGCTCGTCGACGGCGGCACCGTACGGCTGCCGCGGCTCATCGGGCTCTCCCGCGCGATGGACCTGATCCTCACCGGCAGGCCGGTCGGCGCGGCCGAGGCTCTGGAGATGGGGCTGGCCAACCGGGTCGTCCCGAGGGGAGAGTCGCGGGCGGCGGCGGAGGCGCTGGGACGCGACCTCGCCGCCTTCCCGCAGACCTGCCTGCGTGGCGACCGGCTGTCGGCGCTGGAACAGTACGGCCTGGCCGAGCCCGACGCGCTCCGCAACGAACTGCGCCACGGCCTCCTCGCACTGCCGGAAGCGGCGGCCGGCGCCGCCCGCTTCACCGCCGGCGAGGGCCGCCACGGCGCGTTCTGAGCCCGCGCGCGGCGGTTCGGCGGCGCCTGCCGATCCGCCACGGCGCGTTGTGAGCCCGCGCGGGGCCGGTTCGGCGGCCCATGCCGGGCCCGGCGAGTGTGCCGGAGGCCGTTCGGGCTGGTCGGCGGGATTGTCGGGGGCGGCACGTATGTTGGTCCGTATGCCTGACATCGAGGTCGCGGGGCGCCAGGTGCGCATCACCAACCCCGACAAGGTGATCTTTCCTCGGAGCGGTCACACCAAGCTCGACCTGATCCGCTACTACCAGGCCGTCGGCGACGCCGCGCTGCGGGGGGTCGCCGGGCGGCCGATGATCCTGAAGCGGTTCGTCCACGGCATCGAGCAGGAGGCGTTCTTCCAGAAGCGGGCGCCCGCCAAGCGCCCCGACTGGATCGAGGTGGCCGAGCTGCGCTACCGGTCGGGCCTCAGCGCCGAGGAGGCCGTGGTCAACGATCTGGCCCAGCTCGCCTGGGTGGTCAATCTGGGGTGCGTCGACCTGAACCCGCACCCGGTGCGCGTCGCCGACCTCAGCCACCCCGACGAGCTGCGCATCGACCTCGACCCCGTGCCCGGCGTCGAGTGGTCCGATGTGCTGGCGACGGCGCAGGTGGCGCGCGAGGTGCTCGCCGACCACGGGCTGGCCGCCTGGCCGAAGACGTCCGGGTCGCGAGGGTTCCATGTGTACGCCCGGATCGAGCCGCGATGGACGTTCGCACAGGTGCGCAAGGCCGCCGAGACGGTGGCCAGGGAGGTCGAGCGGCGGGCGCCCGACCTGGCCACGAGCCGGTGGTGGAAGGAGGAACGGCACGGCGTGTTCGTCGACTTCAACCAGAACGCCTACGACCGCACCGTGGCCTCCGCCTACTCCGTCAGAGCCGTTCAGGACGCCCGCGTGTCCACCCCCCTGACCTGGGACGAAGTGCCCGGCTGCCGGCCCGAGACGCACACCGTCGACACCGTCCCCAAGCGGCTGGCCGAGCTCGGCGACCCCTGGGCCGACATGGATCTGCACGCGGGCTCCCTCGACGCCCTGCTGGCGCTGGCCGAGACGCTGGGCCCGGCGCCCAAGCCGCCCAAGGGCAGCGGGCGCAGGCAGCAGACCATGCCGCTGATCGAGATCGCCCGGGCCGAGCACAAGGACGAGGCGATGGCGGGCCTCGACCGGTGGAGGTCCCGCCACCCGGAGGTCGCGGAGCTCCTCGAACCGGCCGACATCCTGGTCGACGGGATGCGGGGCAGGAGCAGCGTCTGGTACCGGATCAGGGTGAACCTGCAGCACGTCCCGGAGGACAAGCGCCCCGCGCAGGAGCCGCTGGAGGCCGACTACGACCCCTGGCGCCCCTGACAGCACGGGCCCGGAGATGCCGCGCCTGGGCCGGCCCGGGTGTCCCGCCCCGCGCCCGCGACGGTGCTGGCGGTCCCGGGCGCGAGGCAGGACGGTTCCCGGAGGGCCGGCCGCGCTCCTGGCCGCGCTCCCGGACGGCGAGCGCGGCCGCGGATGTCAGCGCGCGGTTCTGATCGTCACGTACGTCTTGCGGATCGTCTCGTGGACGTCCCAGGTGCCGCTCCAGCCGTCCGGGAGCACCACCGTGGAGCCCGGCGCGAGCTCCACCACCTGGCCGTCCTCGCCCGTGAGCGTGGCGCGGCCGGCGAGGATCTGGCAGATCTCGTGAAAGCCGTCCCTGACAGCGGTGAACGAGCCGGGCTCGCACTCCCAGATCCCGGTCTCCGTCCGCTCGTCCGACCACACCTCCAGGGCGGCCTCCGACTGCCCGGTGAGGCTGGTCGGCTTGGGCTGCGCGGCGGGGAGCCGGACGTCGGGGGCGGAGGCCAGGTGTGCCAGCGAGGTCAACAGTCGTCCCTTTCTACACGTTTCCCGGTCAGCGGCCGGAGATGAGGTTGGCGAGCCGGGCGTAGGGCGAGGTGGTGGTGCCGCGGTCGTTCTCGTGCCGGTCGGCGGCCCTGAACAGGGCGTAGATGAGCTGCACCCCGGTCCATCGCAGCGGCTCGGGCTCCCACTGGCGCACCTGGCGGCCGACCCACGGCAGCGCCGTCAGCTCGGTGTCGCGCCGCAGCACCAGGTCGCGCAGCGTGCGTCCGGCGAGGTTGGTGGTGGTGACACCGCTGCCCACGTACCCGCCGGCCCAGCCGAGGCCGGTCGCGTGGTCGAGGTGGACGGTCGAGCACCAGTCGCGCGGCACGCCGAGCACGCCGCACCAGGAGTGCTGGACACGGGAGTCGGCCGCGGCGGGGAAGAGCTTGACCAGCATCCGCCAGAGCAGCGCCACGGTCTGCGGCTGGGTGGCGCCCCGGTCGTCGGTGCGCGAACCGTACCTGTAGGGCACGCCGCGCCCGCCGATCGCGATGCGGTCGTCGGCGGTGCGCTGGGCGTAGATGTAGGCGTGCGCCTCGTCGCCGATCAGCTCGTTGCCGGACCAGCCGATGTGCTTCCACACCTCGGCAGGCAGCGGCTCGGTCACGATCATCGAGCTGTTCATCGGCAGCCACTGCCGGTGCTGCCCGGCGAGGCTGGCGGTGAAGCCCTCGGTGGCGCGGATGACGTACTCGGCCGACACGACGCCGCGCGTGGTGACAGCGGACGCGCTGCCGCCGCCCTGCCGGGGGCGGATCTCGGTCACGGTGGTGTTCTCGAAGATGTCCACGCCGAGCGCGGCGACCGCCGAGGCGAGCCCGACGGCCAGCTTGGCGGGCTGGATGCGGGCGCAGTGCGGCGAGTACGTGGCCTCCAGGGTGCCCGCGACCTGCACGCGTTCGCGCTGCTCGTCGCGGTCCATCAGCCTGAGGTCGTCGTCGCCGTAGCCCCAGGTGCGCAGGTCCTCCAGCTCCGCGCGCAGGCGGCGGCGCTGGGCCGGGTTGGTGGCGACGTGGACCAGCCCGCCCTTGTGGATGTCGGCGTCGATGCCCTCCTCGCGGGCCACGCCGATGACCTCGTCCACCGACTTGAACATGGCGTGCTGGAGGTCGATCATCGCCTGCCGGCCGCGGGCCTTGGCGTGCCGCTTGCGCGACCCGGCGAACTCGGCCGACAGCCACCCACCGTTGCGCCCGGACGCGCCGAACCCGGCGAACTCCTTCTCCAGGATCGCGATCCGCAGATCGGGCTGGGCCTTCTTCAGGTAGTACGCGGTCCACAGCCCGGTGTAGCCGCCGCCGACGATGGCCACGTCGTACTCGCGGGAGCCGGGCAGCCCCGCACGGCGGTCGGGGATGCCGATCTGCCGGTACCAGAACGAGACGCCGCCGTTGGCGAAGTCTCCGGTCAGCGGGATGCCTTTCACGTAAGCACAGCCTCCACATCGGGCTCATCAGGGAGAAGGACGGAATCGGCCACGCGCCAGGTCAGCGTGACCTCGTCGCCGCGCCGGGCGTCGCTGAGGCTACCCGCCTGCTCGCGCACCAGTGCGGGCGACCCGTCCGGCAACTTCAGCTCCAGTTTCCTGCTGGAGCCCAGGTAGATCTCGCCCGTCACGGTGGCGGGCAGCGCGTTCCAGCCGTCCTGCGGCTCGTGCTCGGCCTGCCGCACGGTCAGCCGCTCCGGACGGACGACGAGCGCGCCCGGCCCGCCGTCAACGGAGCCGGGGGCCTTCACCAGCCGGGCGCAGACGCCGAGGCCACCGGCCGAGACGTCGCCGCGCAGGATCGTCGACTCGCCGAGGAAGCGCGCGACGAACAGGGTGGCGGGCCGCTCGTACAGCTCGTCGGCGGGGCCCACCTGCTCGATGCGGCCGTTGTTGAACACGGCGATGCGGTCCGACAGCACCAGCGCCTCGTCCTGGTCGTGCGTGACGTAGACGAACGTGGTGCCGAGCTCGCCGTGGATGCGCTTGATCTCCAGCTGGAGCCAGTCGCGCAGCTTCTTGTCCAGGGCGCCGAGCGGCTCGTCCATCAGCAGCACGCGCGGGTTGTAGACGATCGCGCGGGCCACCGCGACGCGCTGCTGCTGACCACCGGACAGCTCGCGCGGGTAGCGGTGGCCGTACTCGCCCAGGTGGACGGTGGCCAGCGCGGCCTCGACCAGCTCGGCCCGCTGCGACTTGGGCACCTTGCGCTGCCTCAGCGGGAAGGCGATGTTCTCGGCGACCGTCATGTGCGGGAACAGGGCGTAGTGCTGGAAGACCATGCCCATGTCGCGCTTGTGAGCGGGGGTGGAGCCGAGCGGGTTCCCGTCGAGGGTCAGCTCGCCGCCGGTCTGCCTGACGAACCCGGCGATGATGTTGAGCGTGGTCGTCTTGCCCGAGCCGCTGGGGCCGAGCAGGGTCATGAACTCGCCCGGCTCGATGGTGAGCGAGACGTCGTCTACGGCGACGAAGTCGCCGTAGCGCTTGGTGAGCCGAGTGAGCTCGATGCTACTTGGCACGGGACCTCCTGGCGACGAAGAAGGTGGCGACGAGGACGAGGGAGGTGGTCAGCACGATGATCATCGTGGCTGCGGCGGCGATGGTCGGGTCGGTCTCGCGGGTGACGCTCGCGTACATCTTGACCGGCAGGGTCTGCAGGTAGGGGCTCTGGATGAACAGCGAGACGACCACCTCGTCGAAGCTGGTGACGAAGGCGAACAGGGCGCCCGAGGCGACGCCCGGCGCGACCAGCGGGAGCGTCACGCTGCGGAAGGCGGCCAGGCGCCCGGCGCCCAGGCTGGCCGCCGCGCTCTCCAGCCGCCGGTCGAACCCGCGCAGCGACGCGGTCACCGGGATCATCACGAACGGCAGCGCCAGCACGGTGTGCGCCATGACGAACCCGGCCAGCGTCCCGACGAGTTGCAGCTTCAGGAACACCGCGTAGGTGCCGACGGCCAGGACCACGCCGGGCACGATCATCGGCGCCAGCATCCACCCCTGCGCCAGCGCGAGCCCGCGCATCCGCGCCCTGGTCAGGCCGAGCGCGGCGGCGGTGCCGAGCACCGTGGCCACGACCGTGACCAGCAGCGCCACCTCGATCGACGTCCACAGCGCCGACGTCCAGGCCGGGTCGCTGAAGAAGTGCTCGTACCAGCGGGTCGAGTAGCCGTCGGGCGGGAACTTCAGCGACGCCTTCGAGGTGAGGCTGAGCGGCACCACGATCAGCGCCGGGGCGACCAGCCACAGACCGACCAGCGCGCAGAACGCCCACAGCAGGCCGCGTCCGAGACGGGCGGTCATCCCGTCACCTTCTTCCCGGTGCGGCGCAGCGTGAGCGCCAGCAGCGCGATCATGGCCAGCGTCAGCCCGAGCAGCACCACGCCCATCGCGCCGCCGCGTCCCCACTTGAGCAGGCCGTTCACCTGTGTGAAGATCTGCTGCGAGATGAGCGCGTCGGTGGGGGAGCCCAGCAGCGCGGGCGTGACGTAGAAGCCGAGCGCGCTGATGAAGACGGTCAGGCAGCCGGCGGAGACGCCGGGCAGCGACAGCGGCACGTACACCTTGGCGAACGCCTTGACCGGATGCGCGCCCAGGCTGCCCGCCGCCGTGAGCAGCCGCCGGTCGATCCCGCTCATCACCGCGTAGAGCGGCAGCACCATGAACGGCATCAGCAGCTGCACCATCCCGATGACGACGCCCGTCTGGGTGCGGATCAGGTTGAACGGGCCCAGCCCGATCGCCTGCAGCGCGCCGTTCACCACGCCGGTGTCCTGCAGCAGGATCACCCAGGCGAACGTGCGCACCATCAGGCTGGTCCAGAACGGCAGCAGCACCAGCAGCGTCAGCACGGCCCTGGCGCGCGGCCCGGCGATCGTCATCGCGTACGCGTACGGGTAGGAGACGACCAGCGCGACCACCGTCACCCACAGCCCGGTCGTGAACGTCCGGCCGAGCACCCTCAGGTTCTGCGGCTCGCCGAAGAACCAGGTGAAGTTGCCCAGCCCGGGGGCGGGGTCGGTGAACGCGCTGACCACCATGGAGATCAGCGGAAAGAGGAAGAAGACGGCGAGCACGACCAGCGCCGGCAGCAGGAGCAGTGCCGGGCGCCGGTCACCGGCCTCCCTGCCCGTGGTCGTGGGCAGGGAGACCGCTTGCAGCGTCGAGGCCATCGCGGATCAGCCCCCGAGCCAGGCAGACCACTTCTCGATCATCTCGGTCTGGTGCTCCGCCCACCACTTCGAGTCGATCTTGAGGGCTTTCTGTGCGGCATCGGGCCTGGTCGTCAGGAACGACTGCGCCTTCGCGTCCAGGTTGGGCTTGGCGTCGGTGTTGATCGGCGAGTACGAGGTCAGCTCGGTGAGCTTGGCCTGCTGCTGCGCGCCGAGGTAGTAGTTGATCAGCGCCATGGACGCCTTGGGGTTCTTGGCGTTCTTCGGCACGGCCAGCGAGTCCATGATCGGCATCCACTGGTCGAACGTCACCTCGTACGGGGCGCCGTTCTTGACGGCCGCGTACGCACGGCCGCTCCACATCATCGCCATGTCCACCTCGCCCGACTCCAGGAGCTGCTGCGACTCCGCGCCGGTCTTCCAGAAGACCAGGTTCGGACGGATGGACTGGAGCTTCTTGGTCGCCCTGTCGACGTCCAGCGGGTAGAGCTTGTCGGGGGCGACACCGTCGGCGATCAGCGCGCCCTCGAACGGGCCCGGCGCCGAGTCGCCCGGGTTGCCGGAGATGCCGCGCTTGCCGGGGAACTTCGCCGTGTCGAAGAAGTCCTTCCAGCCCGTGGGCGGGTTCGCGCCGAACTTGTTCTTGTTGTAGACGAGGACCATCCCGTACTGCATGGCGGGGACGCTGCACTGGGTGGCGAGCCCCTCGGGCACCTTCGACTTGTCGATGATGGAGTAGTCGAGCGGCTGGAGCAGCTTGCCGCACTGCGCCTCGGCCCAGATGGAGTCGCTGTCGATGACGTCCCAGGTGACGTTCGACGAGTCGACCTGGGCCTTGATCTTGGCGTAGTCGGTGGGGCCGTCCTGGAGGATCTTCGCGCCCGACTCCTGGGCGAACGGGTCGACCGCCGCCTTCTGCTGGCCCTCCTGGTAGGCGCCGCCGTAGGAGACGAACGTCATGTTGAGGCCGCTCAGGGCGTCCTTCTTGATGGTGCCGGACTTGGCGGGGCCGGAACCGAGGTCGATGTCGGCGGGCGCGCCGGCTCCGGCGCCGCAGGCGGCGGAGAGAAGCAGGGATGCGGCGAGGCCGGCCATACCGGCCAGTCGCTTGGGGTGCTTCAGCATGGTTACCCCATCTGGTAGCGGGATTGAGTGTTGTTCAGGCTGGGGTGGGTGGGCTGACCACCCAGAGCACCTCGGTGGTCTCGTCACCGTCGTTGACGACACGGTGGGGGATCGAGGTGCGGTATTCCACGCTGTCGCCGGGCGCGAGCACCCGCGGGGTCGCCGACTCGGCGGGGCCGAGCCAGAGCGTGGCCTGGCCGCGGAGTACGAGGAAGATCTCCTGGGAGTCGCCGTGGGTGTACGGCTCGTCTCCTGTGGAAGCGCCGGGGTCGAACTCTCCCGCGTACATCTCCAGGTTCTGGAGCGGGCGCTGGGAGATCAGATACTTGCGGGTACCTGGCGCCGTATGCAGCTCGGGACGTTCTGAGCGGCGTACGACCCGGTGTCCCACCTCGTCGTCCTCGTTGAACAGGTCGGCCACCGTGATGCCGAGAGCCCCGGCGATCCGCCGGAGCATCCCGATGCTCGCGCTGGTCTGCCCGCGCTCCAACTGGCTGATGAAGCTCGCGCTCGCCTTGGCCTCGCCTGCCAGGCCGCGCACTGTCATGTGACGCATGTTCCGGTAGGCCCTGATGCGCGCACCCAAACGGGCGGTCTCCGACTCGGTCATCGAACCTCTCGGTTGGCTGCACTGAACAAGTTGTTAAGTGGCAATGAAGGGACCGTATATACGCATAAGAAACCCCAGCAAGGGGGCATTACATAACGAATGGGTAACCAATGGGCCAGGGTGCGGTGAGGTCCGGCCCCTGCGTTCACCAGGCACGGGAGGCCGGGAAGGCGTCCATCTCCTTGCGGATCCGGTCGTTCGGCTCCACGCCGTGGGCGGCGCGGACGGCCCCGCGACCGCACCGCCGAGCGCCCGGCCGGCCCGCTCGGCGTACCGGGCAGGGCAGGGCACCGCCTCCCGCGTCGCCACTGCCGGCGAGCTCGGGCCGGTAGGTTCCACGAAGGCCCGCTGGGGCTGCCGAGCCCCACCCGCTGCCCCTGCTGGGTGACCGTCCGCGCTCCGCCTCGCCCCAGGGGAATTGCCCGCCGGGTGGAATTCGGCGACCGGTCGCCCACCATGTCAGCGGCGCCGACAACTGTCGTGATCAAACCCGGAACAAAGAAGCCCCATACGCCCGGCATCTGCCGTGCGCTGGGGCCTGGTCAGACCATCACAGGTCTGCTGTGGAGCGTGGTGGACGATACTGGGATTGAACCAGTGACCTCTTCCGTGTCAGGGAAGCGCTCTCCCGCTGAGCTAATCGTCCGTATTGAGTTGAAAACTCAGAGCGGAAGACGGGATTCGAACCCGCGACCCTCACCTTGGCAAGGTGATGCTCTACCACTGAGCCACTTCCGCGTGGCGCTTGACCTACTTTAGCGGATCCTGGCGGTTATCCCGCCAGGGCCGAGGTGGAGACGGGATTTGAACCCGTGTAGACGGCTTTGCAGGCCGCTGCCTCGCCTCTCGGCCACTCCACCAGGAGATTGAACCTCCGAGCGGAAGACGGGATTCGAACCCGCGACCCTCACCTTGGCAAGGTGATGCTCTACCACTGAGCCACTTCCGCGTGTTTCCGGTGATGTACCGGTCCACGAGAAAACCATATCGTCTTCGCGGAGTGCCCGTGCGCAGCGAACGTCCGGCGGCGGGAAATCCGGGTGCGGAATTCAGCGGATCACCCGCACGTCCTCGGCCTTGACGAACGCGACGCGGTGCCCGAGCTGGATCTGGTGGTAGCGCAGGCTGCTTCGGACCATGACGTGCCTGGCGGGGCTGTAGGAGTTGGCCGAGTAGTAGGAGGCCGGCAGGGTGAAGCCGAGCGAGTAGAGCTGGCCGGGCTGGAGCACGTAGGGGAGCGGGGTCAGGGCCTGATAGGTGACTCCCTTACCGCGATAGGCGGATTTTTCGGGATAGGCGCGGCCGTACACCCTGACGCCGGACTTCAGCGGAGTGACCAGCGGGCCCTTCACGGGTGCGGCCGTCGGCTGCGCGGGCGGGTTGTAGAACCAGGCCTTGAGACCCAGGTACCAGATGGCCGTCCAGTCGCCCTGCGTCCCCGCCACGGCGAACCGCTGGCCCGTCGAGGCGCGCGCGCTGTGGTCGTAGACGCTGCGGGTGCTGGGCTTGCCGACCCGCTTGCCGACGTCGTCCACCAGCGGCGCGTCCTCGCGCGGCTCGGTGCGCAGCCACACCGTGGACGCGCCCTGATCAGCACAGGGCCGCTTCGCCGAGCAGCCCGTGAAGTGCGGCCGGTTCTCGGCGTAGTCGGGCAGGATCAGCACGGACGCCGGACGCTGCGCCCCGCCCTCCCGGCCGGACGTCCCGCGCAGCGGCTCCACGGCCTGCACGGACGTCCCGTGCTGCGCGCCCTTGATCGGTGCGGCGGTTCCGCGTCGGGCTTCCTGCGTCGACGCTTCCTCGTCGCCTCCCTCTCCGGTGTCGTCGACCGACTCCGTCGCCGCGCGTCCGGTCCCTTCGAACGGGCTGCCCAGCAGGTCGAAGTAGTGCGCCCAGTCCCAGTAGGGCCCGGGGTCCTCGTGCATGCCCGGCAGGGTCTCCGGCGTCGAGCCCGGGACGTTGTCATGGCCGAGGATGTGCGCCCGGTCGAGCGGGATGTCGTACTTCGCCGCGAGGTACTTCACCAGCTCCGCCGACGCCCGGTACATCGCCTCGGTGTACCACGTGCCGCCCTTGGCCAGGTAGCCCTCGTGCTCGATCCCGATCGAACGGGCGTTGAAGTCCCAGTTGCCGGCGTGCCAGGCGATGTCCTTGGTCCGTACGTGCTGGGCGATGTGTCCGTCGCGGGAGCGGATCGTGTAGTGCCAGCTCACGTACTCGGGGTCGTGGACCATCGACCGGATGCCCTGGTAGGTGCCTTCGGTGTCGTGGATCACGATGTAGTCGATCCGCCGGGACTCGCTGACCCTGTCGTGGTTGCCGTAGTCCGTCCGGTGGTCGAAGCGCCGGTAGGCGGCGGGCATCCACTGGCAGGCCAGGGAGGCCGGGCACTCGGCGGCGCCCTCGCTTGCCGTCCGGCCCCGTGGGGGCGGGTAACCCGCGGCATCGACGAGAGCGTGTACGTGGGTGACCGGGTGGTGGTCCTGTCCAAGGCCCCGGCGCGGGTGGT
>NZ_JBEXUP010000047.1:0-60797 GCF_040614375.1 Nonomuraea sp. NPDC005983 | reverse complement strand
GATGATCGACAACGTGAGCAAGCGCATCACCGGCGAAAACACGCCTACCTGGCGCGGCACATACTAGGGCGAAATGATCAAACCAAACGCCCTCTCAGAACCAGCGCGAGGGCGTGCTATCAGCCACCCAGACTGACCGGACCCGTTGCTGCGCACCTGGCCGATCTGGTGGGGCGCTGGACTCTGCATGGCACCTGCTGGCCGCCGGGGTGTTGCGCGAGGCATTGACGCCGGGCGCTTTGGACAACAACAGAGGGAGACCGGCCCCACCGCCCCCTCCAGACTCTGCAGGGCCGGTCCCGTCTTCCCTACCGTCGCCGATAACGCTCCCGCCGCCTGTGCTGGTTCGGCATTTGCAGGGCCACACGCCTCAAGCTGTCGGTGAACAGCCGGACATGTCGCGCTTCAGGGCCTACGCTCGCCGGGTGATCGTCCTCGACACCAACCAGCTCCACCACTTGCAGCCGCCCGCGGGGGCCCCGCTCAGCATGCTAAGGACTGTCGCCTTCCAGACCGGGCATGCTCTGGCGGTTCCTGAGATCGCGCTGGAGGAGCACCACGCTCACTACGCTCACGAGACCAAGGAACTGCATCAGACCGCGACGTCTGCCATCCGAAGTCTGAACGCTAGGCTCCGTTATTCCCGTACAAATGACCCCGACGAGCTTCAGCTTGCTCGCCTCATGGAGAGCGTGAGTATCGAATTGCGGGAGTTCTTCACCATCCTGCCGACTCCAGATTGGGCAGCGCGCGAGTCTTTGCTCCGCGAGGCGCGGCGTCTCGCTCCTGCCAAGCGCAGCTGGGATGGCAAGGGGGAGGGTGCCCGGGATGCGGCGATCTGGCTGACAGCCGTTGACGCCCTTCGCCAAAGCGAAGAGATGATCTATTTCGTATCGATGGACAAGCGCGCCTTCGGCGAGGGCACCCTGTTGCCTGCTCTGGAGGAGGACCTGCGTGAGGAGGCAGATCGCTTCAGATATTGCTACGGCATCGACGCGCTGCTGAAGGCGTTGGCGAAGCCACATGCCACGAAGGTGGGGGCTGCACAGATCGGATCCTCACAATTGGTGGAGGCTGCGGTTCGTCGGGCGCTTGAGAGTTTCGACTTTTTCACCCCGCTCTTGGAGAGCCTCGAAACGACCCGTCTCGGCATGTTGCCCGGTTTCCAGGCCCGGGAGATATGTATTGCCGGGAAACCGCATGTGATCAGCTACGAGATCGGCGGGCGGACATGGGCCTGCGCACGCGTCCGGTGGAACTCCTCGGCGATGGTCTGGAAGTACTTGTCGCGTAATCCCGTCTTGGCTTCCGTGAAGACGGTGTCCATGGATACCACACCGTTGGAAAGCGTATCCCTTGAAGTGTCGTTCTCGTGCTCCACCACTTTGCTGATGGAGCTCGACAACGACGCTCAGATTGTTGACGTTGACGTGACGCACGTAGGCGGCATGCGGGACGTCAGGACGAACATCGCCACGTAGATGTCTCCGGTCAACGAGTCCGTTCATGTTCACCCGCGTCGCCTGCGGTATTCACGCTTGCACCGCGACGCGTCGGGCCCGGGCCAGCCGGTCGCCAACGCCCACGCCCACCAGGTGAGCCGACACCTCGGAGCGCAAACGAGCGTTGTTGCCCCCATCGGCCACGGCGGCGAGACCCGCGGCAGATCATCGAGGATCACGAGGCCGTCACCGACGACGTGGCCGACGGCGCGCCACTCCGAGGCGTCCACGACCCACATGCGGCTCATGTCCTCGCTTTCCGGTAGCGGAAGACGAACTGGTCGCCGTCACCCCTCGTGACCTCGACAGCGTGGCGGTACTCCCAACGGTCGGGCAGCTCCGCGCGGAGCCGCTCCAGGATCTCGGCGATGTCCTACTGGTCGGCGGGCAGATAAACGCTGTACTCGACCAGCTCCCAGCGTTGGATGACAGCCACCGGCTACTCCTCCGCGTCGTCCAGGTCGAAGCTGTGGCAGGAGGTGCCTGTCAGCTCGTGCGGCACAGGCGATGTCTACCGCTGGTCGCGGCGGTTTGCCGCGCGCCGGATGCCCCGCACTGTCCGGTGCGGGGCGTCGAGGATGAACGCTGCCTGGTTGGTACTGCCAGATCCGATGTCGAACAGGTTCGGAATCCTTGAACATGCCCTATCTGAGCCAATCGACCGGGATGAGCGCCTGGCCGTTGTGGCAGTCGTGTTCGACGCGGCTTTGGAACCACGGCTCGGGCAGGTTGGCGTGGTCGCAGACGATGATCTGGAAGTTCGGCGCGAGTTCCTCGGCGACGTCATACAGCAAGTGAAACAACCGATGGACCGCTCGGCTGTCGGAGTCGTTCTCAGGGATGCCGCTTTGAAGGGAGACTTGCGAGGGGTAATGAGCCTGAGTCGGCTGGTCGAGGATAAGAAGACGTGGGACGGGCCGATTCTGCCGGACCAAGTACCGATGGAGCGCTAGGTGGGTGGCGAGATGATAGCCGATCCCATTGGCGGCACTTCCGATGCGGCTGAGCGGTATTGGCCCTCGTTCGGTGTCAGCGACCACATTCAGACGGGCCAAGTCCAGGCGCACATCGCCTTCGCTGTGCTCCAGTTCAAGCTCATCGGCGTACCTGGTCATGTCTCGGCCGATGATCACGAGGCGTGAGGTGAGCTGCTCTCGATCCTCGCTATCGTTGAGCTCGTCCTCCAGCGCCGCGACGGTCGCCTTGATGCTATCGACATTGGCGCGTAGGGCTACGACGGGCAGGGGCGGCGGTAAGCGGCCAAGCTGCTGCATCCCAGCGCCGACCCGCAGGCCCGTGCCCTGCTCATGAAGCAAGTACAGGCCGTGCGCATCGTGCCGTCCTACTGCCTGGAGGGACAACCGGGGCTCGGCCTGGGCGACCGGGTAGCAGCCGCTGGCAGAGGGCGCCGACCTTGCCGATCGTCCAGGCAGGACCGGTGGCACGGCGCAGCGTAGAGTACGTGTCGAAGCGTCGACGCCGAGCCCCCGGACACTCCCGGGTACGGCCTGGTGTATCCGGAAATCCCGCTCGCCGCGCGCTGAGCGGTCCCGGGAATGTCGAGCGCCCGCGCCCGCCTCGCCGAGCACTTGACCACGACCGCAGCTTCAGATCCTCTGCTCGTGACCGCCGCCCCCGTGCTGTTTCTGTCGCTCGTAAGCGCGGCCATGAACGCGCCTGCGGAGTCCTGCATCGACGACTGCGCGGCGCTCGTGCACGCCTTCGCCCACCTCGGCGTGCGCGCCCACGTGCGTGCCGCCGCGTTGGCCATCGTGAACGTGCGCACGGGCGCGGTCGGCGCCCATGGCGCGCTCCTGCCGGAATGGGAGGATGACCGAGTGCACGGCCATGCCGTCGTGTGGCTGCCCGGCCAGGGGCATCTGTTCGATGTGACCGCTGAGCAGTTCCCCCTGATCGCCGCGCACGAGATCGGCCCAGTCATCGTCGTCGGCGGCCCCGAGCACGACAGCGCCGAGCACGTGGCGCTGGAGCGCGGTCGACCTCGATCCGCTGAGCCTGGAGTACGCTCTGGCCGCCGGTGAGATCACCCGTATCCTGCTCGATCATTCCGTCGTGCGCGGCCAGGCTGACGACTATCGCCAGCGAGGCGTCAACATCGCCACGGCCGTCGTGCATCTGCTGGCCAGGAATTTGCCGCCGGAAGCGGGCAGGACATGCCGCTGCGCCGGGCGGCCGCGACTCCCTGCTGCGCTTCCGGCTCGGGGCCAGAAGCGCAGAGTTTGCACGGCACCGGCGGAGCCCCACAGGCATGCCACCCGCGACCGCCTGTCGGAGAAGCCGTATGAGGGGGTGTCACCGGAATACGGCAGATTCGGGCCGCCGAGCCTCTGAACTGCGATGTTGCAAGCCCAGCGGCCCGCCATCCGGAAACGCACGTTCTGGGACGACGGGCTCACCT
Source organism: Nonomuraea sp. NPDC005983 (assembly GCF_040614375.1). Lineage (NCBI taxonomy): Bacteria > Bacillati > Actinomycetota > Actinomycetes > Streptosporangiales > Streptosporangiaceae > Nonomuraea > Nonomuraea sp. NPDC005983. Next base: position 56,876 of record NZ_JBEXUP010000047.1, on the reverse strand, counting down.
GCGCGAATGCCGTACGAAAACCTACGTACAAGAAGTCCCTGCCGCTCGTCGGCCATGCCAGCCGTATTCCGGTGGCACCCCTGTATAGCTCGTTCGAGGAGATGGTGGAGGCCAACATGGAGGCTCATCGGAAGGCAGGCGAGCAGGAGAACGCGCCCGGCGGCCGCATCGCCGGACGCCCAGTGCGCGTGGTCATCCACCCTGGCGGTCTCCCCATGCAACACCTCCGGATCAAGGTGTTGCGACGACCGATTGAATCCGCCCAGTACCTGTCGATTCGCTTATCTGCACCTGGTCGATCTCGGCAACATGGTGCCGTCGAGAAACCCGCGATTAGCCGCCATACCCCATCTGAACAGGGGCTTCGTCGTTACAGACTGCCATCAGGCTCTGCGACGCGGCCAGGCTGGATCCTCATCCCTGGAATCGTCACATCCGCTCAGCTGTATGGTCCCGCTCGGTCAGGTGGTTGAGCAGGACCTGGCTGATATCGGCGAGTTGCCGCAGTTGTTCCGGGGTGAGCGGGTCGATCAGGTACTCGCGGACGCTGGCCACATGCCGAGGGGCGGCGGCCCGGAGCGCGGCGAGTCCGTCGTCGGTGAGCACGGCCAGCCAGCCGCGCCGGTCGTCGGCGTAGTGCTCCCGGCGCACCCAGCCCTTCTGTTCGAGCTTGTTGACCGCGTGGGAGATGCGGCTGGGTTTGGAGTTGGTCCAGTGGGCCAGCTCGCTCATGCGCATGGTGCGCTGGGGTGACTCCGACAGCAGGACGAGCAGTTCGTAGTAGGTGGGCGGCATGTCGGCCGCAGCCAGCAGGTCGCGTTCCAGGCGGTCGGTCAGCAGGCGGGTGGCCAGCCCGAAAGTGCGCCAGGCGTGCTGTTCGTCGTCGGTGAGCCATCGCGTCATGGAAGCGATCGTACTTGAAGGTTGCGCACTGAAATAAACCTATGTACTGTCGTGCCGAATCTTCCAGCGCTGAACTAAATGGGAAAGAGAACGCCACCATGCACCCGAACGAGCTCACCGGCGCCTACACCATCGACCCCGCACACAGCCGATTCGGCTTCGTCGCCCGCCACGCAATGGTGACCAAAGTGCGCGGCAACATCCCCGTCCACGAGGCCACCGCCCACCTGGACGCCGCCAACCCCGCCGCCTCCACCGCCCACGTGGTCCTCGACGTGACCGGCATCCAGACCGGCAACCAGCTCCGCGACGACCACCTGCGCACCGGCGACTTCCTCGACGCCGCCACCCACCCGCACATCACCTTCGACTCTACGTCCGTCAAGGACAAGGGCGGCGACAGCTTCGAGGTCACCGGTGACCTGACGATCCGCGGCGTGACCCGGCAGATCACCATCCCCCTCGACTACACCGGCACCGCCATCGACGCCCAAGGCCTGACCCGGGTCGGCTTCGAGGGCAGCACCGTGATCAACCGCAAGGACTTCGACATCACCTACAACGCCGTACTGGAGACCGGCGGCGTGATGATCTCCGACAAGATCACGCTCGAGCTCGACCTGTCCGCCATCAAGACCGCCTGAAAAGCGCATCATGCGTAAGCTCGCCATCCCCGCCCTGACCGCCGCCCTCGCCCTGACCCTGACCGCCGCCCCCGCCCCCGCCCACGCCACCCGACGGCCATGGGTGACGGCCTGGGGCAACGCCGCCCAGCCCGCCACCCCCAGCACCCCCTGGTACAGACCCAACTGGTCCCAGGAAGGCTTCGCCCGACAAGGCCCCGAAACCCTACGCCAAATCATCCGCCTCACCACCGGCGCAACCGCCATGCGCGTCAGGCTCTCCAACGCCTACGGCACCGCTCCGCTGACCATCGACGCAGCCACCATCGCCCAAGCCGGCCAGGGAGCCGCCACGCATCGTCCGCGCGCGATGACCTTCGCCGGACAGCAGCGCGCCGTCATCCCGCCCGGCCAGGAACGCCTCAGCGATCCCATACCCCTCTCCGTCCGCCCCCTGGACAAGCTCGCCGTGACCCTGCGTTTCACCAACCCCACCGGTCCGGCCACCTTCCACCACTTCGCCCAAGCCGCCTCCTACCGCGCCCGCGGCGACCACCTGGCCGACACCACCGGCAGCGCGTTCACCGACACCAGCAACTCCTGGTACTACCTGACCGGCGTGGAGGTCACCAGCCCGCGCGCCACCGGCACCGTGGCCGCCTTCGGCGACTCCCTCACCGACGGCGTCGGCTCCACCGTCGGCGCTGACAACCGCTACACCGACCAGCTCGCCGAGCGCCTGATCGCCAGCGGTAACCCCTGGGGCGTGGTCAACGCCGGCATCGGGGGCAACCGCATGCTGACGGACTCCCCCGAGTACGGCACCGCCGGCCTGACTCGCTTCCGGCGTGACGTCCTGGAGCGGCCCGGCGTCCGAACCGTCATCATCATGGACGGCATCAACGACCTGGCCGAGTGGAACAAACCTCGCCAGGCGACCGCCCGCCAGATCATCGACGGCCACAAGGAACTGATCCGGGCCGCCCATGCCAGAGGCATCAAGGTCATCGGCGCCACCCTCATGCCCATCAAGGGCGCCGCCCTGGCCTACAGCCCCGCAGCCGACGCCGTACGCGACCAGGTCAACCACTGGATCCGCACCAGCGGCGCCTACGACCACGTCGTCGACTTCGACGCCATCGTCCGGCGGCCCGCCGACCCCGACTCCCTGCGCCCGGAGTACGACTCGGGCGACGGCATACACCTCAACGACGATGGCTACGACGTCATCGCACAAGCCATTGACCCCCACACCTTGTGACGCCCCAGCCCTCCGCACCGGCCGCGGCCAGGACTGGAATCTCACCAGTTCCCTGGCTGGGGCTGGGCAGGAAGACAAGGTCCCGCTGGATGCCGAAGATCTTGTCTCTGCCACCGCTCTGGCGAGAGTAAGGACGGGGTTCCCGCTCACCACCATGGCGCGAACGTCGTCCTCCATGCGTGGCCGACCGGCCGCAGCCGCGCCCCCCAACCGAGTCGGCCTCCGGGACTGGTAAAGATCGTTGATCGAGTGATCTGAGTTCGTATTCCTATCACTGCTTCTGTTCACTGAGCGTGATCGTTTGGGGCGTTGCGGCTCCAGGTCCCGCCGCTTCGGATGCGAGCCAGGTGGTGGTCTTGTCGTGGAAGCCCAGAGCCTGCGCGATGACGGAAGAAGGAGCTTGGAGGACCAATTGCCGGGCGCAGCGTGGCCAGAGAGCACGTCACCTCCTGATGGGGTTCACCAGCGCTTGCTCACGCTCCCCAGCGTGAGGCGCTTGCCGCGAGTTCCAGAGTCGTCGGGGTGCCGAGTCCGCCTCGTTCCCGGGTGAGTTCGTATGCGGGGGTGTAGCGGGCAGCGGAGTGAGGGGCGCGTGCGGCGTGCCGGACGATGTCGTCGACCAGGGCGGTGACGATGTTCAGCCTGAGGTAGCGCATGTGGACGGCCTCACCCTGCGCGTCGGTTACGAATTCGACCCCGATGCCGAAGTCGGCGCCAACGCCGCTTCGGGTGAGGTAGGCCAGCGCTCCTCGGCGTTCGGCGATCCCCGGCGACGTGTGCAGCGCTATCGCCTCTCAGACCGCGTCTGTCTCGCGCACGCCGTAGCCGTGCCCGGTGAGGAACTCGGCGGCCATGTTGGCGCCTTCGACCTCGAAGCGCTGTTTGCCGGGGGCCGACGGCGAGGTGCCGAGGCCGTGCAGGATGCAGGCGTGGAAGAGAAGGTCGGCGTCGAAGTCGGTGCTGGCCTTCAGCCCTTCGTGTTCGGCGAGCAGGATGGCGAACAGATAGCTGCGGATGCTGTGGTTGGCGACGGGCTCGCTCTCGCAGGACCGGACGTGCTCGACGGCGTGACAGGCCACAGGACTGTGGGGCAGTGCCGGGATGCGGTGGGAGGTGTTCACGATGCGACCGTAAGCGCGGGCGCGCAGGCACCGTCAGTGGCACACGTGCCATGCGTCGATAGGATCGTGCCATGCCTGGTCGGACATCCGGCGTTCCGCATCATGTGGTCGTGCTGGCCCTCCCGAACGTTCTCGCGCTGGACCTAGGGATTCCCTTGCAGGTCTTCGGCAGTTGGGGGACGGGCCGTACAGGCTGACGGTGTGCGCCGAACGGCCGGGACTCGTCCCGGTGCACGGCAGTCCAGCACTATCCGTCGAGTACGGGCTGAACCGTCTGGGGTCCGCCGACACCGTCATCGTCCCCGGCCAGTCCGACCCGGGGCCGCCCTCCGTCGCGGTCCGCGACGCTCTGGCGGCGTCGGCAGCCCGGGGTCCCCGCATGGTGGCCACCTGCACAGGCGCGTTCACCCTCGCCGCCGCCGGCCTGCTCGACAAACGTCGTGCCACGACGCACTGGCAGCACGCGGCATCGCTGGCGGTCAGTACCCTCAGGTCAAAGTTGAGCCGAAGGTGCTGACCTCGGCCGGAGTCGCCGCAGGACTGGATCTGTGCCTGCATCTCATCCGTCGCGACTTCGGGGCCCGCGCGGCGAACCAGCGGGCCCGCATGCTCGTCACCGCCCCTCATCGCACCGGCGGTCAGGCCCAGTACATCGACCTGCCCGTGCGGCCCAGACGTTCCGGAGGCTGACGCAGCTGTATCTGTGGGCGCTGCTCAACCTGCATCAACCACTCACCATGGACCAGTTGGCGCGGCAGACCGGTATGTCCCAGCGGACCCTCATCCGCCGCTTCAACACCGAGACCGGGCAACCGCCCATGCGTTGGCTGCTGGAGGCCAGGCTCAGCCACGCGCGGGAGTTGCTGGAGTTCACCGACCTCACAGTGGAAGGCGTGGCGCGGCGTTGCGCCCTCGCCACATCGGCCAAGTTCCGCAAGCTGTTCAAAGAGCACGTCGGCGTCTAGCCCAGCGTCTATCGCGACACGTTCCACCCCACCACCGGCAGCGGAGATCGCACCTCCACTACGGACCGGTAGCCGGCGCCAATGGCGGCCGTGCCGGGTTCGGTGCCGCACGCCACGAGGGTGAGGTTGTCGGCGGGCAGGTCCATGGATTCGTGGGCGAGATGGAAGCCGCCGACGACGGGACTGTAAAACTAACGGCGGATCCGCTGATCATGGGAGAGACGCCAAGCGAGTGAGACGACGACCGAGCGCGAGTCGGTGGAGGGGCCGGCTGGGGCTGCTTCGGGCACGGTGTCGGACGAGCAGCTGATCTCGATGCTGGTCGACGAGCTCACCGCGGAACGCGTCCGCATCAACCGCATGATCATCGATCTGGTTCGCTCCCGCGATGTCCTGGACGAAGTGATCGATATGGCGTCGGAGAGCGCGACCACGGGACCGGCTGCACTCACGCGTCGGCGCTGAGCGCCGGGCGGGCCGGCGCAGCAACCACCGCCTGCCGGTCAGCGTGATGAGCCTCCGCCTACCAGCGCCGCCGTGTCCGCTGCGCCGAGTCGATGAGCCGTCTGACTGGTAGTGGCGGGACGCTCGGTCGCGATCCGTCGACTCGCCCTGCAAACCCTCGCATCCGTGGTCGTCGGCATGCTCGCCTACGACGGAGACACCGCCGCCGGTCTCGCCACAGCGGCCGGAGGCCCGTGGAGTCGCTACGCCTCGGTCCTCGGTGACCTCGAACGGTGACGCGTTGGCGATCAGAAAGGAATACAGAGCACTCGATTGTCGGCCCCTGCCAATGGACCCATCAGGGGCGTGAGCCCGGCTCCACAGGGTGAGCGGCCCTGCCACTTACCGGCAGGGCCTGCCCGCTTGCCTGTCCTCTGTGCGGAGGCCGCCGTTCCAATCGAGGCTTACCGCCGCGGCCGCCTTCGCCCGCTGCAGGTAGCTTCTCGGCGACGCGGCTGGGCGCCTCGTCGTCGTGGGCAGCCGACAGGGACCACGCCTCGTACGCCGACGGCGGCGGGTGGACGCCCTGGTCGAGCGTGAGAAGAACGCGGTGAAGGTGGCGGCGTTCTGGATCTTGGCCGCTGCGGCTGTTGGCGTCGTTCGCCGCGCTCGTGTGATCAGCCGGCCGTGTGGGACCTGTCATGCAGGGCGGTGCTGGTGTCCTCGCGGCTGGGGCGTGGCAGGGCGAGCGTGATCAGGAGGCCGACGATCATCGCGGCCGCGGTGAGCAGGACGACGAGGAACTCGCCATTGGCCGTGGCAGCACGCAGTGCCTGGCCGGTCTTGCCCTCGGTGCCGATGTCGGCGATGACGGTGAAGACGGCCAGGCCGATGGCGTTGCCGATGTTGAGTGCGGTGGAGGCGATGCCGTTGGCCACGCCCTGTTCGTGGGTGGCGGTGCCGGTGGCGGCGGCGATCCACATGGCGGTCCAGACGATGCCCTGGCCGAGGCCGGAGACGATGAGGCCGGGCACCAGCAGTCCGTACCCGGCCTCGGCGTCGAAGCCGAGGGCCAGGACGGCGGTGCCGACCACGCCGATGGCGAAGCCGATCAGCAGGGTGGCGCGGGTGCCGATCCGGGTGGCCAGGCGTTCGCCGAGTTGGGTGCCGGCGGCGATGGCCAGTGAGGGGATGAGGAAGGCCAAACCTGTCTGCAGGGCGCTGTAACCATGGATGCTCTGCAGCAGCACGGTGAGGAAGTACGGCAGGACGCCGAAGGTGGCCATGTAGATGAAGGTGACCAGCATGCCGACGGTCAGGCTGCGGTTGCGGAAGAGCCGGAAAGGCATGAGCGGGTCGGCGGTGCGGGCTTCGACCAGCGCGAAGATCCCCAGTAGTACGGCGGCCAGCACGAAGGCGGCGATCACCAGGGGGCTGCTCCAGCCCTGTTCGGGTCCCTCGACCAGGGCGAAGACCAGCAGGGTCGATCCGGCGGTGACGCTCATCGCTCCCGGTATGTCGAACTTGCGCCGCTCCCGTCTGGCGGGGTCGCGCGGGATGACGGCCAGGGCGGCCAGCGCGACCAGCCCGGCCAGGGGGACGTTGACGAAGAAGACGGCGGGCCAGCCGAAGTTCTGGGTGAGCAGGCCGCCGAGCAGTGCGCCGATGGTCAGCCCGCTGGCGCCCGCGCCGCCCCAGACCGCCAGGGCGCGGTTACGTTGCGGGCCTTCGGCGAACAGGCTGTTGAGCAGCGCCAGCGTGGAGGGCAGCAGCAGCGCGCCACCGATGCCCTGGACGGCGCGGGCGATGATGATGATGCCAGGACCGTCGGCAAGCCCGCCCGCCAGCGAGGAGACGGCGTAGAGAGCCAGGGCGAGCACGAACATGCGGCGGCGGCCGAGCAGGTCGGCCGCCCGCCCGCCGAGCAGCAGGAAGCCACCGGCGAAGACCACGTACGCGCTGACCACGAGCTGCTGGGTCTGGCCGGGGAAGCCCAGGTCGGTGCCGATCTGGGGAAGCGCGACGAACACGATGTTGAGGTCGAGCGCGTAGATGAGCTGGGCCAGGGCAAGTAGCGCCAGGGTCCAGCCGAGTCGCGGCTTGGCGTCGCCCGTGGAGGTTGCGGGCAGCGCGGATGGTGTGGACATGGAACGCCCTTCGGAGGGACCGGTGGCGGGCATGCGGAAGCCCGCACACCAAACGATCGTACGCAGATTTACGTACAGTAGTACTATGCCAGAGCGAAAGGCGACTGTTCGACAATCGCGGTACAGTGCAACCATGGCTTTCCGTCATCCCGACCGCGACCAGATCCGGATCGAAGACGTGCTGTCGGCGCTCGGCAACGGCGTGCGCCTGGCCGTCGTACGCGTACTCGACGTCGGCGGTGAGCACAACTGCACCAGCGTCCTGAACACCCTGGGGATCACCGCGAAGTCGACCATGACCCATCACTGGCGGGTACTGCGGGACAGTGGCGTCATCTGGCAGCAACCCTCGGGACGGGAGAACCTGCTCGTCCTGCGGCGCGAGGATCTGGACGCCCGCTATCCCGGGTTGCTCGACGCCATCCTGTCCGGCGCCCGCGCCGACGACGCCCTCCAGCGCCGCGAACGCGCTGGCTCGGCCGCCTGACCGACTGGCCGCCCCACTCCTCAACAACGCCAACGGCGAGTCAGCCAGCCGGAACTTCCCCGCCTGGGCATCGGCTTCAGCCGCCTGCACGGCTGCCTGGCCGAACAGTGACCACCGCTCATCAGCCGCTCGCCTTCAGCGATCCGCCATTGCCGACAGGCTGTGACCTGGCCCTCACGCTCGCGACGAATGTCCCGTTGCGCCTCTGTCCCGGGGTGTTCACGAATAGGGCAGGCACGGTCCCTCGACGCCGGAAACGTGCTCCGCAGCAGCGACAGCGCGTCACGCCCGTACGCGGCCTCGCTCGGCGATCGGCATCCGCGAGCGGCCGGCTGCATCCCCGAAGGCCAGGCAGATCCCGAGCGCTTCGACGCCGAGGTGGCAGCCGTTCGTGGCGCTGGACGGAGTCGTGGTGATCGACGCCAACACTCTGTACATGGCCACCCTCACGGTCGCAGACTTCGCGGAACTACGTGCGCGCTTGGCCTGCATCGACTTCACGAGTGCCGCGATGAGATGGCCGCTCAACGCCTCACGCTCATCTGGTCCGCTGGCCTCTGCCGTTTCTTCCGCCAGGCCAGCGCGGATCGTGCCAAGTTCGCCGGCCCGGCGGGATCCCGTCTCGGCGGACAGTACCAGCGTGCTCAATCCTTGCCGGGTCAGGCCAACGGTCTGCTCGGCGATCAGACAGGTCAGACGCGCCGCTCGCGCGGGTGCCTCGCCCTTGTCGGTGAGGACCTCGATGGTGCGCACGTTGCGTTCGAAGTATCCGGCGTCGGTGTAGGGCCGCGCCAGCGTCGTCGGGGCGATCTTGGCGTAGTACGGGGGTGGACTGCGGGGAGCGGTTGCCGGGCCAGGCTTGCAGCTCGAACAGCGTCATCGGCTCCTTGGCGTAGTAGAGCTGGCTGGCGATGGTGGGGCGGGCCCGGTGGCTGGTGATGTTCTCGCGGACGTCGGCAACCGGGACGCCGGCCTTGCGGCAGAGCCGGGCAACGGCCGAATGCCGTCGGTGAAGGACCTGGTCATGGCCACTGGGGTGGCATACCCGTCCGGGAAACCGGCGGCATCGAAGGCCTCAGGTCCTACCACCAGGAGAAACAACCGCGCCAGCTCGCGACCCTACCGTGACCGTTATTACTGCAGGTTGACGGTATACAGGTTGGAAAATTGCGTCATCGCTCCAGCCGGGGCTCAGTTGGAGGCGAGCCCGCCCAGCACCCGGGCACAACCGCACATCGAACACCTGGCACCGCAGGTCGGCCAAGGTCCGGGCGGACGGAGTAGATGCCCCGCTGTGGTAACCCTGTAGGAGATAGGGCGTACGCGGGAGCATTGTTATCGCAGGCCAGTGGCGGTGATCCGGCGCTGAATGCCGTGCCACGCCAAACTCATCCCAGATCGTAACAACGGACTTTGCTTCCACCAGTGCATGGATGGACTTGGTGAGTGCGGCGAGAGTCACGGGGAGCGCATGGGTGAGATGCCTCTTTCGTTATTGGTCAATTCAAACACGTTTCACAGCGGCCGCGGCGGCGCGGTCCCTGATCTTCTTTACGCTGATCGCCATCGGTCTCGACCTCGTGATCCGCAACAGGGTCCGGGACCAGCTTTTCGGTGACCCGCAGCGGGTGGCGACCGGCTGGATCGCGTCCATGAAGCCCGGCCGCATCCCGAGCCCGATTCCCACAACCGCCGTCAACCCCCTGCAACTCGTCGACTCCCGCGGCCAAGTGGTGGCCGCCAGTCCCGCGGCCGCGGGCATGCCCCCGCTGAGCGCTGTCCGGCCGCCCCATGACGACCGGATCATCCACCTCACAGAGTGCTCCCACAGTGAATGCATCGTGCTCACGTCCGTCCGCGTCTCACCCCAGGAGGCCTCACTCCTCTGGAGGGGAGAGCCCCACGTCGTCTACGCCGGAACGATGGAGCCGACCGCCCTGTCCACCCACATCCTCGAGTTCAGCACGCTGGCCACAGCCCTGCTGGCGACCGGGTTCGCCACATGGATCACCTGGGCTGCGGTCAGGCGGGCACTACGACCGGTAGCAGCGATCCGCGAGAGAATGTCGGAGATAAGCGTCACCGATCTGAGCCTCCGGGTGCCGGAACCACCGGGCGGTGACGAGATCGGACAGCTGGCACGCACCGCCAACCAGACCCTGTCCCAGCTGGAGACGGCAGTGCAACAGCAACGGCAATTCGCATCAATTGTCTCCCACGAACTCAAGACCCCCGTGGCCGGTCTCCAGACCCAACTCGAGGAAGCGGTGCTGTATCCGGACGACGTCGATCCTCGCAAAACGATCAAAACAGGGCTGGCGACGACGGAACGACTACGAGCGCTGATCGATGACACCATGGTGTTCGCCCGGATCCGCACGGCCACTCCCGAGCCCCCGGAGCCGGTCGATCTCGGCGCGCTGGTGCACGATGAGCTGGTCACCACGACTCGGGACGTGCCGGTGCGCACGCGTGTGACGGGCGAGGTGACGGTTCTCGGCAACCATATGCAGCTGATCGGAGTGTTGAACAACCTGGTAGTCAACGCCCAGCGGCACGCCGCAACCAGCGTCGAGGTCAACGCCGGCCGCGAGGATGACCAGGCCGTGGTGACAGTGAGCGATGACGGGGACGGCATCGCCTTCGAAGATCGAGAGCGCGTGTTCCAGCCCTTCGTGCGCCTGGAAGAAGGGCACCGCAAGGACCCCACAGGCACCGGTTTGGGCCTCGCCATCAGCCGAGCGATCGCCACAGCCCACCACGGGACCCTGGAGATCGATGACTCTCCGCGAGGCGCACGCTTCGTCCTGCGCCTGCCGCTGCTGAATAGCTAATAACCCTTGAGTTCCACTGGGCTTCTTTGGCCTCTCTAGCGCCAGGACCTGGGCGTATCTGCTGGTGCTCCGGCTTCTGCGGACGTTGATGAGATTTCGGGGACTCTGAAGGTCTATCGTCCTGGTCGTTCGTCTTGCTGTGAGGGTGAAGGCGAGGTGGCCGGCCTGATGAGGTCGTCCATGGGGCGGCTGAAGATGTCGATCAGTGCCATCAGTACCTTGAGGCTGAGCCTCTCCGGCTTCTGGGTCGCCAGCCGGTAGACCTGGCTGGTGGAGAGCTTCACCCCGCGCTCGGCCAGCATCGGTTGCAGGGCTGCGGTGGTGAACATGCCCTGCTCGGCCATGGTCTCCCTTAGGCGCCAGGTGTAGTCCAGCTTGGCCATCATCTGGTATCTCCCAGGTTCGTGTCCTGTTCGAAGGCCCGGCCCAGGGCCTTGCGCATCATCGTGTTCATGAAGTCCCCGCTGACCGCCGTGTAGATCGCGGTCGTGCTCGCGTAGCGGTGCCCGACCTGGTCCTGAAGGAATTTCGGGTCGACACCGTCCTCGATCTAGTGCGTGACGTGGCTGTGCCGCAGTGAGTGGGCGTGAGTTCCGGCGGCAGGCCGATGGCGTCGCGGTAGGCGGTGAAGCGGTCGTTGACCTCGCGCGGCTGAAGCCAGCCTTGCCGCTCGGTCAACCACAGGGCCGGATGATCTGGAGAGCCGAACCTCGGCCGGATGTTCACCACGTAGTCTTCGACCGCCTTCACCGCCCAGGGCATCACGCTGGCGACGTTCCGCCGACGTGGTGGAGAGCCCCTTCGTCCGCTTGCCCCGGCGGACCTGCAGCATCCCGTGCCGACCCAGCTCAGGTGCCGCGGCGTTGCGGTCGAAGTCCGACAGTCGAGCTGGCAGCCCTCAGTCCGGCGCGGGCCCCAGGCGTACAGGACCTTGAACAGGGTCGCGTCCCGATAGGCCGCCAGGGCGCCCTTCCGGCCGCTGCGGGCCGCCTGGTCAACCCGGTCGTCGCAGTAGTCGAAGAACTTCTGCAGTTCCTCGCGGGTGAACGGCCGCCTCTCGCCCTGGCCCTCGTAGCCGGTCAGGTGCTGAGCGGTGTTCCACTGGTGGCAGACCTGGATCGGATGTGCACCGAACCGCTTCTCACGCTCGGCGGCCCACCCGTAAGCCGAGCTGATCAGGAAGTCGCAGAACAAACGGACCGTTAACTGGTCGGACCGCAGCGTTGAGTGAGCCAGCCCCTTCTCACTGATCAAGGATGTCATCCACTCGTCCATGTGTGACGCCATCCAGTTCCACGGATACTCGTTCGTGAACCGCGCGAATCGCCGCAGTTGGGTTGCGTCCACGGAAGTGGTGTGTGAGTTTGGCCTGGTGACGGGCAAGGAGGTCAAGCGCGATGTCCTGGATGAGGTCCTCCTGGCCCCCTACCAGTTGACGGCGCCCGACTTCGACGAGGATGGAGCGGGTGTCGAGGTCGTGCCGCTGTGCTGCGGTTTCGGCATGTCGGAGGAAGCTGGAGTAGACCCCGGCGTACCCGAGCGTCAAGGTCTCGCGATCGACTTGCACGGGGCGGTCCTGCAAAGGGCGGACCAGGTCATCGGCCGCGTCCATCAGCCGGAACAGATCACAGCTATGGCTCCAGCCGAGGACATCCGCCACGGCGATGAAAGCCTCGATGGGGCAGTTGCCCGCACCCGCGCCCTGGCCTGCCAGGGAGGCGTCGATGCGAGTCACACCTTCCTGCACAGCCACAACCGAGTTGGCGACACCGAGCCCGAGATTGTGGTGGGCGTGGATGCCGATCTCGGTATCTGGCTGCAGTACGTCGCGGTAGGCGCGTACTCGGTCGCGGACAGCGTCCATGGTCAAGTGGCCGCCGGAGTCGGTGACATAGACGCACACCGCTCCAGCCTCTTCCATGACCCGTGCCTGATCGGCGAGGTGGGAGGGCTCAGCCATATGCGACATCATCAAGAATCCGGAGACGTCCATGCCGAGATCACGGGCAGCGCGGATGTGCTGGATCGCGACATCGGCCTCCGTGGCATGCGTAGCGATGCGTACGGAGGTGGCTCCGTGGTAATGAGCACGCTTCAGGTCGTCGACGGTGCCGATGCCGGGGAGAAGGAGGGTGGTCAGACGGGCGTTCTTCACCACTTCTGCGGCAGCTGACAACCATTCCAGGTCTGTGTGGGCACCCGCGCCGTAGGTGAGGCTGCTGCCTCCCAGCCCGTCACCATGACTTACCTCGATCGCACTGACACCTGCAGTATCGAGAGCTGCTGCGATTTGCCGGATCTGGTCGGTGCTGTACCGGTGCTGTACGGCATGCATGCCATCTCGGAGAGTGACATCCTGGATGTACAGGTTGGGCTGGCTCATGAGGCCACCGCCTTCTCGCTCAGACGCTCGCCGATGCGCACCGCGGCCGCAGTCATGATGTCGAGGTTGCCGGCGAAGGGCGGCAGATAGTCCCCCGCACCCTCTACCTCGAGGAACACGCTGACTGCCCAACGTGGGCCGGCTGGCGCCTCGCTGATGAGCGCTTGCTCCGCGGCGCCGTGGTCCAGACGCCGGAACTGAACCTCCTGCTTCAGCCGGTAGCCGGGAACGTACTGTCGTACGGCCTCCACCATCCTGCCTACCGACTGAGCGATCAGCTCGGGATCGCAGTCGTCAACGATGCACTGGACGGTGTCACGCATGACAAGGGCGGGCTTGGCGGGATTGAGGATGATGATGGCCTTGCCATGGTCGGCTCCTCCGACCGTCTCCAGTGCGCGCGAGGTCGTCTCTGTGAACTCGTCGATGTTGGCACGGGTGCCGGGGCCGGCCGACCGCGAAGCAATCGACGCGACAATCTCGGCGTACCGCACCCGGGCAACCTGAGACACGGCTGCCACGATGGGTACCGTGGCCTGGCCGCCGCAGGTCACCATGTTCAGGTTGTTGGCGGTCAGGTGCTGGTCGAGATTGACCGGCGGTACGACATACGGTCCGATGGCAGCAGGTGTCAGGTCGATGAACGTCACCTGGGTTCCCGCAAGGGCAGATGTGTTGGCGAGGTGTGCGGAAGCGGACGTTGCATCGTAGACCAACTGGATGCTGCTGAAGTCTTCTTGGCTCAGCAGCCCATTCACGCCTGTGCTCAATGCGGTCACGCCGAGCTTGCGTGCTCGGGCCAGACCCTCGGATGCAGGATCGATGCCCACCAGTGCCGAGAGGTGCAGGTGAGGCGATCTCATGATTTTCACCATGAGATCTGTTCCGATGTTGCCCGACCCGATGACCGCCACGTTGGTCACAGTCATGATTCGTCCTTGGAGGTCATGCGAGTGGTGACATAGCCGAGCCCACTGATGTACGCCTCGATGACGTCGCCGGGGTTGACCATCGCCATGGGGCCCAGGGCACCTGACAGGACGAGCTCCCCTGCTTGCAGGGGCTGACCGAGATCGGCGGCCTTCCGTGCCAGCCATAGCAGGGCGTTGAGAGGACTGCCGAGGCAGGCGGCGCCGGTCCCGGTGGAGACGAGACCGCCATTGATCGTCATGGTCATGGCCACCTCGGCGGGGTCGATGTCCTTGAGCTGGACCTTCTGGCTGCCCACCACGAACAGGCCGCAGGAGGCGTTGTCTGCGATGGTGTCGCAAATGGTGATGTCCCAGTCGGTGATCCGGCTGTCGACGATCTCCAGTCCGGCGTACATACCCGCCACGGCCTGGCGGACCATGGCTTCGTCGATCTCGGGCGCGTCGAGGTCGCTGCCCAGGACGAAGACGACCTCTGCTTCGATGCGTGGCTGCAGCAAGCGCTGCATCGGTGTCGATTCACCCACCAGGCGCATGTCGTCGAACAGAGAACCGAAATCAGGCTGATCTACTCCGAGCTGTTCTTGGACGGCAGGGGAAGTGAGCCCGATCTTCCGGCCCACGAGGGTGCGTCCGCTGCGGACAGCGGCCGCCACGTTCACAGCCTGAACGCCATATGCGGCTTCGAGGTCGTTTGAGCCGATCAGATCACGCACAGGGGCACATGGCGTTCCCCGCTCTGCTGCCGCACGCAGCCGGTGGGCTGCGGCAGCGATCTTCTCATTCAACAGGTTCGGATCCTTTCCCGGAAACACTGGCGAACGCTAGGCCGGCACGTTCTTCAAAGCCCGGTCTAGGTCGTCGATCAGGTCGTCAGGGCTCTCCAGGCCCACAGACATGCGGAGGAATCCCGGGTGGAGACCGGCAGTCTTCAGTTCGGGTGCCGACAACAGGCGGTGGGTCGAACTGGCCGGGTGGGAGAGCGTCGTCTGGGCCGCACCCAGCGAGTGCACAAGCCGAATGATTTCCAGGTCACGGGTGAAGCGGTTGGCTGCGGCGAAGTCGGGCGCAAGCTCGAAGGAGAGCATCGGGCCGTAGCCCTGGTCGAGTACCTTCTCCGCCGCCTGGTGGTCGGGGTGATCACTGCGGCCGGGGTAGAGGACCCGGTGAATCTGTGGCTGCTCGGCCAGCCAGTCGGCCAACACCGCTGCAGTGTGCGTGGCTCGTGTCATGCGGAGGGTCAGTGTCTGCAGCCCCCGCAGAACAAGCCAGCTGTCCATCGGGGCAGCGATCGATCCAAGACGGACCATGCGGTCTCGGATGCGCTCGATGTCCTGGGTTGATCCGGACACGACACCGAGAACGGTGTCCCCGTGGCCTGCGAGGAACTTGGTAGCACTTTCCACCACGAGATCCGCACCGCAGTCCGCGGGCCGGCAGTGGTATGGGCTGGCGAACGTGTTGTCCACCAAGACCCTCGTCCCGTATTGATGCGAAAGCTCGATGAGCAGGGGGAGGTCCGGTACCCGCAGGCGGGGGTTGGAGATGGACTCAGCGATGAGCAGAGCCGCCCCGCGCCGCAGTTCCGCGGTCACCTGCTCCGCAGACGTGAGGTCGACCATGACGTGCTCGATGCCCCACTGCTGGAGGTCACGCAGCAGTCCAAGAGTCCATCCGAAGCCTTCCCCGCTCACGATCACCCGGTCGCTGGGCTTCAGTGCAGTGAGCAAAGAAGCCGCAATGACGGCCATTCCGGTGTTGCCGGCCACTGCTGCTTCCGTGCCCTCCATGTCGCTGACAGCGGCCTCGAGAGTGAGGTTGTTGGGCAGACCGATGGTGCCGTATGTGGCTCCGTTGGCCACCTTGCCACCGAAAATTGCGTCCATCTGCTCCAGATCGGAGAACTGCCAGGCCGACGTCTGGTAGATCGGGTGAGCCACGGGCTGGTTGACAGGCGCCGCAGCACGTCTGGGATGTAAGGTGACGTGGGCGAGGTCGCGCTCTCTACCAGGCAAGACGGACCACCGCTTCGATCTCGACCGCGGCGCCGAACGGCAGCGAGGTCATTCCGACCGCCGAGCGGCTGTGCTCTCCACGCTCGCCGAGTACGTCCAGGAGGAGCTGAGAGGCACCGTTGATCACCGCGGGATGCTGCGTGAACGTGGGCAGCGCGCGCACCATTCCGAACAGACGAGGTACGCCCGCGATGCGGTCCAGGGTGCCGAGTTCCTTCTCGAGTGTGCCGAGCAGAGCGAGGGCAGCGTCGCGGGCCGCGAACTGCCCGTTCTCCACGGTAAAATCGTCGCCGAGCATGCCTACGGCGGAGGCGCCGCCGTTCCTCCATCCGACGTGACCGGAGACGAAGGCAAGGTCACCGTCGATCACGAGGGGCTTGTAGGAACCGGCTGCAGGGTGATCCAGCAGTTCCAGTCCGAGTTCGGCAAGCTTTGCCCGCGCTTCTCCCGACTTAGCCGTAGAAGCGCTCTTGGTGTGGCGTGTGTCCGTCATGGTGGGAATTGTGAACCAGTGGCGACTTTCTGAGCCAGGCGAGCGTTCCATGATGTGAAACCCGGTTGGGTGGATCAGGCAGGACGCGGATCAACCGCCAGCTGGGGCGGCGCGGAGAGTGCGGCGGACGCCGTGTGCGGCGGTGAGGACAGCTGCTTCGAAGCGCGCAGGCGTGAAGCGGCCCGCCGGGCCGGCGACGGAGAGGCCGGCGACGACGGCGCCAGCCCGATCGAAGACCGGCGCGGCCACACACACCAGCCCTGGCTGTGATTCCTCCTGATCGAAGGCGACACCGCGTTCACGGACCGTGGCCAGCGCCTGGCTCAGAACGTCGCGTGACGAGATCGAGGTGGGGGTGCGAGGCGGGCCGGCGGCTCGAACGGCCACGTCGACTGCATCTCCGGGCAAATAGGCGAGCAAGACCTTGCCGATGCCGGTGTAGGGAGCCGGCATGCGGCCTCCGACGCGTGTGGGGGTGGCGCCGGAATGGTGGCCTGTGATCTTTTCGATGTAGACCACGTGTCCGCCGGTCAGCACTCCGAGGTGAATGGTTTCGTGTGTTGCTTCGTAGAGGTCCTGCATGAACGGCAGCGCGGCTGAGCGCAGGTTCCGGGTGTGGGGGACGAGTTGGCCGAGTTCGAAAAGCCGGGGCCCCAGTCTCAGCCAGTCACCGCCAGCCTCGAGGGCTCCCCAGCTCTTGAGATCCTTGACGAGCCGGTGGACCGTCGGCTTCGGCAGCCCCGTCGCTGCCGCAATGCGTGCCAGCGTTGACTGACCGCCGGCTGCAGCCACGTGGTCGAGTACTGCGAACATCTTGCCGATGACAGCAGTCGTTGCCGTGTACTCGAATCGGGTCTGGCCGGTTGCCTGTGGATATTGGTCGGTCATGACGGCACTCCGCGTGCATATCGGATTCTGGGCCGGGCGCCGCATCGTCCCGCTGCACGGCGTCTCGCTAGTGCTCTGACCGTATAGGTTCACCCACCGGGTTGGGGCACGCGTTTGAGTGTCGGGACATCCGATCCAATGACGCGAACCGCACGTGGGGACGCCCGCGTGCCCTGGCAAGATCTCCCGCATGTTCGAAGAGAAGCTCGACGCGCTCGCGCAGATGATGGCCGAGCACATGGCCGTGCCGTTCCCACCCGGTTTCCGCGGCCTGGACATCGAGGACCAGGACATGGTGATGCTTGATGCGGACGCTTACGGCTACGCCGCAGGCGTCCTCAAAGGCGCGCTCAGTGACATTTCCGGGACGGGGCGCGGGAGTGGCGATCGGGGCGTTGGCGCCCGTCGGGTCTTCCTTGAAAGCCTTCTCCGCGGCGTGTTCGGTGGCGCGCTTCGCCCGCTGTTTCCTGTTGTGGCCCTCACGTACGGGGTTGGCGGTGGGCAACGTCTGCATCCCCGAGCAAGACCGGCCAGCACCCAGAACTCAACAAAGCCGTCGGCCGCTTCAGCCGCCCCGTACCGTCACGCTGTACCTCGACCGCCCAACCGGCAGGCCAAACATGGTCAGCATCTGGAACCACGACGATCGCGTCGTCGAACTCGGCGTTCCCGGTGAAGGTCGCCCCGTCGAACCAGGCGTCCCCCGCGAAGACTGCCCTGGTGAAGTTGGCACGGGTGATATGGCAAAGGTCGAAATTCAGGTCGATAAGAGTGGCGCCGGCCAGGTCGATGTCCATACCTGGCCAGAATCGCGCATTGGCGGGTTCGCTTTCTCGCTGCGCAATGGTGCGGTCGTCGCGTAGGTGGTTGGCCAAGATGCGCTGGGCGGTGAACCGGACCTGGCGTTCGCCTTCGGCGTCCTGGCCGGGGCTAGGGGCGTCGGACTTGCCGACCTGGGGAGCACCGCTTCCTCGGACGGCGGTGCGCAGGGCCTGATGGCGGCGCCGGGGCGCTACGTAGGGCCTCCGCGCGGTCCCGGCCGGGTCGGGAGCCGGTGGCGGGGTGTATGGCATGCGCAGGTAGGCGCAGATGACGTTGACGATGGTCTGCCGGTGGCCGGGGTTGTCCTGGGCCAGGCGCTCTAGCGCGTAGAAGCCGCCCAGGCGGACGGCGGCCTTGGCGTGACCGAGTTGCTCGACGGCCTTGGTGTAGAGCTCGGTCACGCGCCGCTCGGTCGCGTCCTGCCGGTTTTGTTCGGCGACGCGTTCGGCGAGTTCGGCGGTGCGCTCGGCATGTTTGCTGGTGATCAGCGCGGCGAGTTCCTGGTGGCGCTGACGGCGGAAGGCCAGCATAACTGTGATGGCGGCGCCGATCCCAGCACCGGCACCCAGCGCGATCTGCAGCGCGCCATGACGGGCGGCGATCTGCTCAGCTGTCTTGAGCGGGGGAAGACTGCCCAGCAGCCACCAGGCCACCGCGGTCACGGTGCCACCGACCAGCAGGGCAGCTGGGACAATCCACCACGCACGCGGCCGATGCGACGCGCGCCAAGCAGGCCGAGGTCGTGGCCGACCTGGAGGCCTACATCAGCGGCCGCAAGCCGTACACCCTGCTGTCCCCCGGTGACACGGCGGCGAAGTCCTTCTCCGGCTGCGCGCTCGCGCGGCTGCGGGAGATCAAGCGGGCCCGTGATCCGCACAACGTGCTCCGCGCGAACTACCCGGTGCTCGGATAGATCGGTTCCCAGCAGGTCACGGCCCCTCCGCCCACCGGGGCGGCAGGGCCGCACCGAACCCGCGTGACAGATGTCGCCGCGAGCACTGTGAAGGGCACACCCTTACAGGAAGGTATCCGGTGCACCGTGGCGATCAGCAGATCCGCCAGCGCATCGGTGACCTCCCGCTCCCTCCACCAACAGTCCACCTGTCCGAATACGGCGCTCACCAGTACGCCGCGCTCGCCGTCGAAGAACTGTGCGCCGCCCACCTCATCAGCGACCGACAGGTACGCCACCCTTGACGGCTGCTCCGTGACGCCCCCCTGTGAGCTCACGGCTTCACGAAACGCTGTCGTGCCGCAAAGCCGCAGCTCACTTATCCTGATTTACGGCGAGGCGGTCCGTCTGTCGTCCAGAGGGCGGATATCGCGGTCCCCTCCATGTTGTCGACGTCCCGATCGACGGCGAAGTACCCGGCCACCCAGGCTCTGCTCGTGCCGGGGCGCATGGTGACGGCATACCCCTCGGCCAGGTCTCCTGGCAGCGTGATCGGCGTCCAACGGCCGCCCGAGACGTGGGCGATCTCGCCTGCGCCATCGTAGACGCCGACGCCGGACAGCCAGATCCCGCCCCGGCCGTCGGAGCCGAGCTCTGGCATGACACTCATACGACGCCTGCCCGGCTGCCATGACCAGGACCACGAGGCCCCGTCCCAGTGCGCCAGCAGCTCCTTCGTGAACGTGGCGTCATCGTCGGGGCCGGGCGGATAGACCTCGATCGTGACGTTCAGCCAGATGTCGCGCGGGCCGAGAGCCAGCAGGTCGGACACCTCAACGGAGTCGAGCTTGTCGGGCCGCACGCCCACCCTGATGTCCGGTGCGGGAGAGGGGATGGCCTGCCAGGATCGGCCGTTCCAGCGGTTGACCATGATCTTGTCGCCGTGTGGGTGCATCCCGGCCACCCAGACCGAGGTGGGGCTGACGGCTGCTACCGCCATCGGCTTCATGCTGAGACGATGCGCGCGGCTCCCCGCGGGCGTCACCTGGGTGACGATCGGCGGCGAATCGACAGGTGCGATGACCCAGGCATCGTCCCCGGCGACGGCCAGGTCTTGCGGCTGAAAATCCAGCGGGTACTCCCGCCAGTCGCGGCCTCCCCAGCGGGCGACGCAGGCTTCGGCCTTCGACTCGATGGGCGCGGGCCCGGCCACCCAAAGCTCCCCGGACGGTGCGACCGCCCCGCGGTCGAGGTCTTCCGCGCAGCCGGGCGCGGTGATCTCCGCTTCGGACCGGTGCGCGTCTTTGGCGCTGAACTTCAAGACCACGCCCTGGTGGCCGTCACGAAACCGTGCCACGCAGCCGCCCACTACCTCCGGTGTTATAGCACGCCTGACCTCGCGGGAGCCGATCGCCCAGAGCGTGCCGTCGCGTGTGGCCGCGATGTCGTTGATGTCCTCCTCGGGGAAGGTGTCGACCAGCCGCCAGCCGTTGCGCGCGGGCAATCGGTACTTCTCTCGTTGCGATGGGGTATCGGCGGGCTCGGCGGGACAGTCGGACGGTGACGACGTAGCGCTTGTGGCCGCGGGCTTCGTGGAGGATGCGGGGTCGGCCAAGGGCGACGTGGGCGCGGTCCCGGGGGCGGCAGCGCTGCATGCGGAGAGGACGACCATGAGAGACGTGATCATCAATCGCATGGCGGCAGGATATCGGCGCAAACTCGGGCTGATCCAGGGAAACGCTGCTGCTCACTCTCCAGGCCAGAGCCCTGGAGGCCATGCTGCCCAGCCCGATTCTCGGCGACACGCGCTCCGCCGACCTGGCCGGCAACATCGACTACGACTTTGGCAAGCTGAAGGTCAAGCCCAACCTCATCCTCACCACGGCACTGCGCGCCAAGAAGCTGGATGACGTTGTCCGCGCCTACATCGCCGCTCACTCCGGATGCGTGGTGCTCGACCTGGGCTGCGGCCTGGGCGCCAGGATGTTCCGCTGTGATCCCCCGCCCGGCGTCGACTGGTACGACATCGACTTCCCGGAAGTGGTGCACCTGCGGGACAAATGTCTGCCCAGCCGTTCCCACCTGGTCGGAGCCGACCTCACCAGCTCCGACTGGCTCACAGCCATCCCCGGTGACCGGCCAGCGATGATCGTCGCCGAGGGGCTGCTCCCCTTCATGCCCGGCAACTCCTTCCAGGCGATGACCCGCGCGCTGGCTGGCCATTTCCCTTCGGGCGAGCTCGCGTTCAACGGCTACACCCGCTTCGCCGCCTGGGCCATGAAGTACCACCCGACCATCAAGGCGCTCGGCATCAAAGCCGCCCAGGGCTTCGACAACCCACACGAACCAGCCCTCGGTGGGAGGGAGGCCGTCCCCGCCTGCTCAGTCGTGACGACGAGGACTTCGTCTTCCAGACGGCCCACCACCTGCCCCACCAAACTCGGCCAGCCCTTCACCCGCTGGTCACTGCGCAAACTCGTTGCCTACCTGCGGAAAGTCCACGGCCGGGTGATCCTCATCGAGTCGTAGAACGCGCGCCGAAAGCGCGTCAGCTCCCCGCGACAAGGCCAGCGTCGAGCGGCCGATGCCCTAGGGGTCCCCCGTAGTTTCGGCCGAAAATCCAACAGATACGCCTCTGACCTGCATTGATTCGCAGAGCTCAGGTCTGGCCCACCAGCCCGAGGCCTCTGCATAAGGGCAGGTCAGAGGCGTATCCGTTGGACCTGTGCCATTACTACCGGGACCCCTTCCTGCTCACCCCGGGGCAGGCCGCCGACAGCTCCCGCTTCATCCCCGTCCTGGCCGCCATCAAGGTCTGCCTCCCCATCGGCCGCCCCCCGGCACGGTCGCCGCCGACAGGCCTACTCTTCAGGATGAAGGTGGCTCAACTGGTTGACCTAAGACCATGGGCGGAGACCGTCTAGGGCTATCAGCTGATCCATTTCGGCCTGCGCCTGCGGATACTCGTCGCCATGTCAGTCACCTCTACCGCTCGCGTCTCGGGGGCGCGGCCGTTCCTCGTCGGGATGTTCGTCGACGCGCTCGGCAACGGACTCTACGTCCCGCTCACCCTGCTGTTCATCCATGAGGTGACCGGCCTGCCCATGACCACGGTCGGCCTAGGAGTGACAGCCGCCGCTGCGGTGGGCTTGGCTGCGAATCCGGTGGCCGGTGCGTTGATCGACCGGTTCGACGCGCGCCGCGTGCTGATGGCGACGTATGTGCTCCGTGCGCTGGGCTTCGCCGCGTACCCGTTCGTGGACGGTTTCGCCGCGTTGATCGCTGTCGCAGCTTTGGTTGCGGTCGGCGACCGCGCCTACTATCCCGCCTCCGGCAGCTACATCGCGGTCCTGGCGCAGGGGGCGGCCCGGGACCGGCTGTACGCGCTCATGGCGACCGCCAGGAATGTCGCTTTCGGGCTGGGCGGGCTGCTGTCGGCGTGGGCAGTGTCGCTCGCCGGTGACACCGGATTCACGCTTATCGCGTTGGTCAACGCAGCCAGCTTCGTCGTGGCCACCGGGTGCCTAATCCTCTCGGGGCGGCACGCACCGGCGGAGGCCGTCTCGAGACAGCACGGAGGCTACCGGCGGGTGCTTGCAGACCGGCCGTTCGTCGCTCTGGTGGCGGCCGAGCAGGCGTTCACGCTGGCGCACATGATCCTTCCGGTTGCGCTGCCCGTGTACGCGGTCGCAGTACTCGGCGCCCCTGCCTGGCTGTTGGGCCTGCTGTACACCCTCAACACCATCCTGGTGGCCGCCGGACAACTCGGGGTGCGACGGTGGCAGCGCAACGCCCGCCGTACACACGCCATGGCGCTGGGCGGGGTGATCCTGATCGTCGCGTGCGGCGCGTATGCCTCGACGGCGCTCCTTCCATCGGGCCTGCCGCGCGTCTTCGGCCTGGTGACGGCCACGCTCGCCCTAACCCTCGGCGAGCTCATGCACACCACTCCTGCCTGGGCCCTGACGACGGCGACAGCGCCCGCCGCCCTAAGGGGCCGCTACCTGGCGATCTACCAGCAGACCTGGGCGATGGCGGCCGTCATCGCACCTGCGGGCTTCTCGGCCCTGCTCGGTACCGCACCGTCGCTGCTGTGGCTGACGCTCGCCACCGTGCTCACGCTGGCCAGCATCGTGGTGCTCCACCTGTCGCGTCGCCTGCCCGCAGACGCCGTCGCCGCACCAGGGGCGTGATCCGTTGTCTGGCTCGCCCAGCATTACTTGCTGGAACCTGAGGGACCTTCGACCCGCTCGTCGCCGACGACGCGGTCCTGCACTGCGTCACCGAGCGGCAGGCGCAGGAAGCACAAGGTCGCCCACATGACGAAGTCATCGTCGGACTGAGCACTTCGGCTAACCAGGACACGAACTTAACGAGACACGGCCCTTGCCGTGACAATCACCGGGCGAGCTCGTGAGCCACACCCGCACGCCGCTGAACCCGCGGTCCTGGTCGGTGGTGGCGAGCGGCTTCAGTCTCTGCACAGGCAGAACGTGTGCCCGGCCGGGTCGAGGAAGACGCGGAAAGTGTCCTCCTCGCTCGGCTGGACCTCGTGCTTGACCGCGCCGATGCGCAACACCTGCGCCTCGGCCTTGTCGAGGTCGTCGACCGTCACGTCAATGTGCAACTGCTGCGGACGGTCGGAGCTCGGCCACTGCGGCGGCTGGAAATCCGCGACCCGCTGGAAGGCCAGCCGCTTGGGCGGCCCGCCGTCGGTCACCACCATCCAGTCGTCGTCACCGCCCGGCGCGACGGGCCAGCCGAGCAGTTGGGAGTAGAACTCCGCCAGCTCACGCGGGTTCGGACAGTCAAGGACAGTGGTACGGAATCGTGCGATGCCGTTCAAGAAACACCTCCAGCAGAGTCATATCAGCGACCACCGACAACAATGGACTCATGGCTGCCAACTCGTTCATGGTTCCCTTGGGCACACCCGCACCCGGATTCGACCTGACCGCCATCAGCGGCGGCAGCGTCTCCCTCCTGGACCTCAAGGGTTCCCCCGCCACCCTTGTGGTCTTCCTGTCCAACCACTGCCCCTACGTCCGCCACATCGAGCAGGGCCTCGGACGTCTGGCCGCCGACTACGGCTCCCGGCTGTCGATCGTCGCCATCTGCAGCAACGACAGCGTGACCTATCCCGACGACGACCCCACGCACCTGGCGGAGCAGGCGGCCAGGGCCGGGTTCACCTTCCCGTACCTGCTCGACGACACGCAGGAGGTGGCCAAGGCGTACCGGGCCGCGTGCACTCCCGACTTCTTCCTGTACGACGCCCACTTCAAGCTCGCCTACCGGGGTGAGCTCGACGGCGCCCGGCCCGGTAACGACGTCCCCGTGACGGGTTCGTCCCTCCGCGCGGCCATCGACGCCGTCCTGTCGGGAGAGCCCGTGAACTCCGACCAGTCCCCGTCGATGGGCTGCGGCATCAAGTGGAAGCCCGGCAACGCCCCCGCCTGACACCGCGCCCCACCCGGCTCGCTCCCGCCTGGCGGCCTGCCCGACCCCGGCGGGAGCGGCTACCTGGTGCCTTTCGCGAAAGCCGTCAGGCGGAGGCGTGGACGGCGGCGGGGAGGGCGAGCAGGAGTTCGTGGGGCTCGCCGCCGGGCCAGTGGCGGATCAGGCGGTGACCGCCCTCGCCCGGGTCGAAGTCCTCGCATCCCAGCGGGCCGTAGCAGCCGGCCCGGTCCAGCATGGCGATGAGCGGGTCGTCGTCCGGCAGGCTGGCCGCGTAGGCGGCGGCGTCGAGGAGCGCCAGCGCGGACCTGGCGTTGCGACCGCCGTCGTTGGACTCCACCCGGTCGAGACGGCGCCGGGCGTGGGCGCGCAGGCATGCGGCGAGCGATTCAGACCTACTCACGACATCCTTCTTCAGGTAACACACTTTGGGCTACGACATCATCACGCATCGTAAGCGCTGATCGTGGGATGTTGCCCAAGTCCCGCCTGTCGGCCCCCCGGAAAGCATCATCAAAGCGACATGCGGAATCATCTTTGACATGAGTGCGTTCGACGATCTGTTTGCCGCCAACGCGAAATACGCCACCAAGTTCCGAAACTCCGACCTGACTGGCCGGGCAGCCCGCGGCCTCGCCGTGGTGACCTGCATGGACTCCCGGATCGACCCGCTCGGCCTCCTCGGGCTCAAGGCGGGAGACGCCAAGATCCTCCGCAACGCCGGAGCCCGTGTCACCGACGACGTCCTGCGTACCCTCGTCCTGGCGGTCTACCTGCTGGGCGTCGAACGCGTCCTGGTGATGCCGCACACCGACTGCGGCATGGCCAAGGTCACCGACGACGACGTCCATGCGCTCACCACGAGCCGCGGGGTCGACACCCGCAGCCTGGACTTCCACACCGTCCCCGACCAGAACGCGGCCCTGCGCCACGACCTGACCCGCATCAAGTCGTCGCCTTTCCTTCCGCCGGATCTACCGGTGGGCGGAGCCATCTACGACGTCCGCACGGGCAAACTGCTGCCGGTCGCCCCGTGACGACTTTCTGCTTCATTCAATAACCAACCGCTTTGTGACATATATCGCACACATGTGATATGGCACTTAGCAGTGATCTCCCCTGTGATATTTCTGTGACCCGTCGGCGATCTTGTTCGCCTACGACAGAACGGGGACGTCATGTTCATCATCAATCCGGCGCCGCCTAACGATCGGTGATCGTCGCCGGGGACCCATCCCCGCTCGACGCCCTCAGGTCAGACATGCGGCCGCACCCGGTGCGGCCGCATGCCACGCACCGTTTTCATCACGTTAGGACGGAACTTGCGTAATTCCCTCAACCGTTCCATCGGCCGTCTGGCGCTCGGCCTGAGCACGGTGACCGTGCTCACCGGCGCGACCGCGTTCGAGGCCTCGGCCGCGGCCTTGACGCCTCTCCCGTCCGCCGGCCAGAGCGCCGAAGAGACCGCCTCGGCCCAGGCCGCCGCCCAGGGCAAGCCCGTGCCCGTGCCCAGCCTGACCGACGAGGCCAGCACCACCGTCGCCAACCCCGACGGCAGCTTCACCGCGACCATCACCTCGGGCCCCTCGCAGGTCCAGCGCGACGGCCAGTGGGTGCCCATCGACACCTCGCTCGCCGAGGACGGCGCGGTGCTCAGGCCGCGCGCCTCGCGGGCCAAGGTCGAGGTCTCCAACGGCGGCGAGGGCACGCTGGCCAAGATGACCGACGACAACGGCCGCGTCTTCTCCATCAAGTGGCCGACCGCGCTGCCCAAGCCGGTCGTCAAGGACAACGTCGCCACCTTCACCGACGCCGCGGGCCCCGGCGCCGACCTCGTCGTCACCGTGCTGCCCACGGGCTTCCGGCACGACGTGGTGCTCCGCGAGCGTCCCACCGGCCCGCTCGAACTCCGCATCCCCGTGCAGACGGACGGCGTGGAGCTCTCCGAGTCCGCCGAGGGCCGCCTCCTGCTGACCAGCACGGCCGGAGACGACAAGGTGGTGGCCGCCGCGCCGCAGCCGGTGATGTGGGACTCGAAGGGCCACGGCAAGCCGCGCGGCGACTCGCTGTCGAAGATCGACACGGCGGTCGAGACGCAGAACGGCACCAAGGTCCTGGTGCTCAAGCCGGACGCCAAGTTCCTGGCGGACCCGGCGCGGGTCTACCCGGTGACCGTCGACCCGGTGATCACCCTGCCGGGCGTGACCGACACCGACGTCGCCACCTCCTGGGCCGCCCACCCCGGAGACCCGATGATCATCGCGGGGACCATGCCGTGGGAGAACGGACAGGGCGGCGACATCATGCGCAGCCTGGTCAAGTTCGACACCCGCAAGCTGACGGGCAAGCGCGTCATCTTCGCGAACATGGCGATGTGGAACCTGGAGACGAACGCCTGCGGTCTCAGGGTGGGCTCGGGCCTCACCGCTCAGCGGATCACGAGCGCGTGGGACGAGACCGACCTGAACTGGGATAACAAGCCCACGACCACCGAAGAGGGCCAGGTGACGAACCGCATGGGCCGCGGCCGCACCTGGACCGCACCGTGCCCCGGCGGCGCGGGCTACCTGTCCTGGCCGATCACGAAGATGGCCAAGGCCTGGGCCTCGGGGGCCGCCAACTACGGCGTCCAGCTCAAGGGGGCGGACGAGAAGGAGGCCACCAACTGGCGCGCCTTCGCCGCCTCGGAGAACAAGGACGAGGGCGTCAAGCCCCCGACCCTCACGGTCATCTACTGGCGCTGACCTCCACCAGGTCACACACGTCACGTCTGTCGAGTGACGCCTCGGCAGCACCGACCGGCTCTGAACCGTCCGTTCGGTGACCGGCGAGGCCACCCACTCGGGCTGACCAGTTAGCTCCACAGGGGCCGGGACGATTCCCGGCCCCTTCCTCATGCCGGCGGAGATCATCACCCGACCACAGCACCTGCCGCGCCCCCGCCACCGGTGCGACACCCGGCCGCTGCGCCTTCGCCGCCAGCCGCTGGGGCATTCGCCGCCGCCCGCTGGGGGCGTTCGCCGCCAGGGCAGTGATAGCCGCGCAGCCCGCGACGCACGGCGCAGGAGCCCGACCGCTCAGGGGCGCTGCCGCCGACCGCTCAGGGTGTCGGCTTGGAGCGCATCTGTTCCACCTCGTCCTGGAAGAGGGCCTGCGTCCGGCGCAGGAAGCCGATGATCAGCTCAAGCTCCTCGTCGCTGTAGTCGCCCAGCGACGCCCGCCACGCCTTGATCAGCGGAGCGAACACCGGCGCCACGTCGGCGCCCGCCCGCTGCACGTCGACCGTCACCACGACCTTGCGCCGATCGGCGTCGTCACGCTCACGCCGCACGTACCCCACGGACTCCAGCCGATCGATGACCCCGGTCACGGACGCCGTGGTGATCCCGGCACGC
Source organism: Nonomuraea sp. NPDC005983 (assembly GCF_040614375.1). Classification (NCBI taxonomy): domain Bacteria; kingdom Bacillati; phylum Actinomycetota; class Actinomycetes; order Streptosporangiales; family Streptosporangiaceae; genus Nonomuraea; species Nonomuraea sp. NPDC005983. The sequence continues at coordinate 28,817 of NZ_JBEXUP010000047.1, read as the reverse complement.
CGGGCCAGTTCGCTGGCCGTCAGCGGCCCTTCGCTCAGCAGGTTCAGGCAGTGCAGGTCGGTGGTGTTGATGCCGATGCGCACCGCCGCCGCCTGGCTCATCGAGACCGACAGCACGTTGGTCTTCCGCAACTCCTCGAGCAGCCCGGCCACCAGGGACGCACGTCTTGACATCGCGACGCAGACTCCTTAATGTTCCAGATATCTAGGAAAGCTAGAGATATGGTTCTCTAGCGACTAGCTTATCGGAAGGACATCACGATGAAAGACATCGTCATGCGCCTGTACGACGAGGTGCTCAACCAGGGCAAGCTGGACGTGGTCGACGAGATCTTCGCTCCCACCTTCACCGGAACCGGCCCAGCGCGGCCGGGCCCCGAAGGAATCAAGCAGCTCTCAGAGCACATCCGCTCGACTCTCACCGAACCGCACTTCGACGTCCAGGACATGGTGGCCGAGGGCGACAAGGTGGCCACCAGATGGGTCCTCCAGGGCACCCACTCCGGCGCCTTCTTCGGGCTTCCCGCCACGAACCGTCCCGTGGAGGTACGGGCCTGCGTCATCTTCAGAATCGAGAACAACCAGATCGCCGAGTTCTGGCCGGTCATCGACACCAGCTCACTACGCGCCGCCTAAACCGCGAACCCGTCACTCGGCCGCCCACCCCACGACGGGCTGCCTGACTCACCGACGCGCGACGCACCGCTCGGGCCCAACCCACGAACCCGCCGTCCTGCCCAGGCCCACTGGGCGGAAGGGCCCACGGCTTATGGGCCCTTCCGGTCGGTTACCAGGTGCTCACGCGTCGATGGCGTCGCGGTCGACCTCGGCGGCGCTGCTCACGATGAACTCGCGGCGAGGCGCCACGTCGCTGCCCATCAGCAGGCTGAAGATCTTCTCCGCCCCTTCGGCGTCCTCGATGCGGACGCGGCGCAGGATGCGGTGGCGCGGGTCCATCGTCGTCTCGGCCAGCTGGTCGGCGTCCATCTCGCCGAGGCCCTTGTAGCGCTGCACCGGGTCCTTCCAGCGCCTGCCCCGGCGCTCCAGGTCGCGCAGCACCTTCTGCAGCTCGGCGTCGGAGTAGCAGTAGATGTACTTCTCTCTGCCCCTGCCGGGGTTGGTGAGCTCGATGCGGTGCAGCGGCGGGACGGCCGCGAACACCCGCCCGGCCTCCACCATGGGACGCATGTAACGGTGGAAGAGCGTCAGCAGCAGGCAGCGGATGTGGGCGCCGTCGACATCGGCGTCGGCCATCAGGATGACCTTGCCGTACCTGGCCGCCTCGATGTCGAACGAGCGGCCCGAGCCGGCCCCGACGACCTGGATGATGGCCGCGCACTCGGCGTTCTTGAGCATGTCGCTCACGGACGCCTTCTGCACGTTGAGGATCTTGCCCCGGATCGGCAGCAGAGCCTGGAACTCGGAGTCGCGGGCCAGCTTGGCGGTGCCGAGCGCGGAGTCTCCCTCGACGATGAACAGCTCACTGCGGTCGACGTCGTCGTTGCGGCAGTCGACCAGCTTGGCCGGGAGCGCCGAGTTCTCCAGCGCGCTCTTGCGGCGCTGGTTGTCGCGGTGCTCGCGGGCCGCGATACGCGCCTTGGCGGCGGCGACGATCTTCTCCAGGACGGCCCGCAGCGGCTGCTTGTAGCCGCGCGGCGGGTTCGCGAACAGCTCCTTGAGCTCGCGCGACACCACGTGGGAGACGATCCGGGTGGCCGCCGAGGTGCCGAGGACCTCCTTGGTCTGGCCCTCGAACTGCGGCTCCGACACCCGGACGGTGACGACGCCGGTGAGCCCCTCGTGGATGTCCTCCTTGGTGACCGGATCGTCGCCGTTCTTCAGCAGGCGCGTCTCGCGCAGCAACTCGTTGATGGTGCGGACCAGGCCGCGCTCGAACCCGGTGAGGTGCGTGCCGCCCTTCGGGGTGGCGATCACGTTCACGAACGAGCGGACGGTCGACTCGTACCCCTTGCCCCAGCGCACGGCCACGTCGACGGACAGCTCGCGCTGCACCTCGGTGGGGGTCATGTGCCCCTGGTCGTCGAGGACGGGCACGGTCTCGTGGAAGTGGCCGACCCCCTGCATCCTAAGGACGTCGCAGACGGGCTCGTCGCGGGCCAGGAACTCGGTGAACTCGGAGATTCCGCCGTCGAAGTGGAACTCGTCCTCGACGCGCTCCTCGTGCCTGCTGTCGATGACCACCAGGGTCAGGCCTGGCACCAGGAAGGCGGTCTGGCGGAGGCGAACGTGGATCTCGTCGACCGAGACCTCGGCGTCGGGCAGGAAGATCTGCTTGTCGGCCCAGAACCGGACCCGGGTGCCCGTGACGTTCTCGCGCAGCTTGCCGCCGTCGCGCAGGCCGGACTTCTTCTTGAACTTGGCGGTGGGCCCATCGCCGTCGAACACGCCGGGCACGCCGCGGCGGAAGCTGATCTCGTGTCCTCGCGTCTCGACATCGAGACGCGAGGACAGGGCGTTCACGACGGACGCGCCCACACCGTGCAGGCCGCCGGACGCGCCGTAGGAGCCGCCGCCGAACTTGCCGCCGGCGTGCAGCTTGGTGTACACGAGCTCGACGCCGGCCAGGCCGCTCTTGGGCTCGATGTCGACGGGAATGCCGCGGCCGTTGTCGCGCACCTCGATCGAGCCGTCGGCGTAGAGCTCGACCTCGATGCGGTCGCAGTGGCCCGCCAGCGCCTCGTCGACGCCGTTGTCGACGATCTCCCAGAGGCAGTGCATGAGCCCGCGGCTGTCGGTGGACCCGATGTACATGCCGGGCCGCTTGCGGACGGCCTCGAGGCCCTCAAGCACCGACAGGTGACGAGCCGTGTAACCCGTCTCCACTAGCGTCACGCCCGCTCCTCTGTTCTCGCCATCGAACACGTGTGCGCAGCTTACCGCTCTTCCCTTGTGCGCGCGTACTAGCTTGCCATGACGGCGCGTTTACCGTTACCAAGCGGCTGATCACCATTACTTACGGACACATTCTGCTCTGGGCGTAGCGAGGGGGTGATTGGGAACGTCCACGTCCGGTTAGATGTTGTTCCAAGTGACTGACGCCAGATCCTCGCTTCGGCGGGGGTGACCCGAAAGGCGATACGTGACTGGAGCTCTCGCCCCCGTTAAGCCGCTGACGGCCCTCGACCGCTGCGACCGTTGCGGTGCCCAGGCATACATTCGTGCGACCCTGCCTGTCGGCGGGGAGCTGCTGTTCTGCGCCCACCACGGGCGTCAGCACGTGGCAGCGCTGCGCGACAAGGGCGCCGACATCCTGGACGAGTCGGCTCGGCTCAGCGAAACCCCTGCAATTGCCCACAACGACGAGCGTTGATCAACTGCTCGTCGTAACGAGATAACCGCATATCGCGTGAAACGAGGACGGCGGTTCCGGCATGCCCGGAACCGCCGTCCTCGTTTCGGTTTGGACCTCAGTGCCAGGGGCGCGCCCTGCCGATGCATCGGCGGGGTTCGTCCTTGTCTGAACACCTTTCGGTCGTCCTCCCACAGCGACGCCGCCGTCCGATTCCGAGCCACCGCCCAACTCCGTCCCGCCCCTCGATCCAGCTGCCACTCGACTCCATCTTCGCCACAGGCCGCGACGCCGAGGACGCGCCACGCAGCGGTTTACCCGGCGGTGCCCATGGACAGGCGCCTGCGTCCTGCCGGCGTTCTCCGGCCCGGCCCCGGAAGCGCTCTGCTGGGCCTTCCCGTTCGAGCGCTCGGCGGGCGTCGTCCGTCAGCGGAGGCGGTAGTGGTAGTGACCCCGCAGTTCGAAGCCCTCGCTCCGGTACAGCGCCTGGGCGGCCTCGTTCCGGGCCGTGGTGCACAGGTAGGCGGTACGTGCGCCGCTCCGCCGTACCAGGGCTCGCAGGACGCTGCGGGCCAGGCCGCGGCGGCGCGCCTGCGGCAGTGTCGCCATGCAGTAGATGCCGAGCGTGTCGCCCTGCGGCACGCCTCTGCCCACGGCGAGCGCCACGCCGTCCTCCTCGACCGCCGCGTACCAGGCGGGGACCCCGGCGCAGATCCGCGCGGCCGCTTCGACGCCGAGCTCGTAGCGTCCGTCAACCGACCACCACGTCTCCAGCCACCCCGGCCAGGGACGGTCCTCGACGCGCACCTCGTGGGCGGGCTCCAGCTCGTCAGGAGTGGCCGCCATGATGACGGTCGGGTCCACCAGCTCGTACCCCCTGGACGCCAGCTCGCTGTCGAGCCCCTCAGGTGTCCGGGGCCCGATGGAGAAGACGCAGCGCTCTCCGCGCTCGGCGTAGAAGGCCTCGGCGGCGGCGATCGCGCCGTCGAGGTCGGCGGGGGCGCTCAGGGCGAGGACGGAGTTGGCACGCTTGGTCACGCCTCCGGCGTGGCGCAGGATCCAGCCGTCCAGGGGCTGCTGGTCGTAGGCGGGCCAGGCCTCGTGAACGAGCAGGTCGAAATCCATCGCCGCAGCCTAGCCCACGTACCGGTCGGCCCTCGCTGACCAGTGCTTATAGGCTGTGGCGTTGTGCTGATCCTGCTGCCGCCCTCCGAAGGCAAGGCGCCGGAGGGAAGCGGTCCCCCTTTCGGCGACCTGTCCTTCCCTGCCCTCGACAAGCCGCGCAAGCGGGTGCTGGCCGCCCTCGTCAAAGCGTCCAGGCGGCGTGACGCCCTGGACGTCCTGGGCCTGACACCCGGCCTGGCAGGCGAGCTGGCCAAGAACCTGGCGCTCAGGACCGCCCCCGCCCTCCCCGCCGCCGACCTCTACACCGGCGTCCTCTACGACAATCTCGATCTCGGCACCCTGGAGGGCGAGGCGAGGAGGCGGGCAGAGGAGTGCGTCCTCATCTTCTCCGGGCTGTGGGGTGTGCTCCGGATCACCGACCGCGTCCCGCCATACCGGCTCTCCATGGGCGTGAATCTGCCGCCCGTGGGGGCGCTGGCGGCTTTCTGGCGTCCCGCGATCTCCAAGGAGCTGGACCGGCTCCCGGGGCTGGTGGTGGACCTGCGCTCGGGTACCTACGCGGGCGCGTGGCAGCCGGGTGAGCGGTCGGTGGCGGTACGGGTGTTCCGTGACGGCAAGGTCGTCAGCCACATGGCGAAGGCGACTCGCGGCGAGATCGCCCGAACCCTCCTGCAAACCGGAGCCGACCCCGCCACGCCCGACCAACTGGCCAAGGTCCTCTCGGACCTCGGCCACGCCGTCCACCTCACCGAGCCCCCGCGCACCGGGCGCCCCTGGACCCTCGATGTGGAGGTCGGCGAGCCGGCCCCGGCTCGCTGACTCGCGCCCTGCCCGCGCGGACCCCGAACGGCCGACGGCCGGCGAGCGTCCGGTACGGGGCGAGCAGGGCGACGGGCACCTGGCCGGCGGCGCCCGGTGGGGCGGTCGCCCGTCACCCCCTGAAGTCGTCCACGTGATCCTGCGCCCAGGTGGTGAAGGGGCGGGCGGGGTGGCCGGTCAGTTCCTGCACCGCCGAAGTGATCTCGACGGGCGTGCCGTCGTTGGACTGCCACCAGTCCAGGAGCGCGTCGGCGAAGCGGTCCGGGATGTATTCGGCCATCTCCGCCTTCCACTCCTCCCTGGTGACGGGCTTCATCGTGACGGGCCTGCCGGTCACCCTGGCGAGGGTGTCGATCTGCTCGGCGAAGGTCAGCGACTGCGGCCCGGTCAGCGTGTACGCCCTGCCACCCCGCTCGGGGTCGGCGAGCACGGCGAGAGCCGACTCGGCCACGTCCGCCTCGTGGATGGGCTCGGTGTGGGAGTTGGGGAAGGGCAGGCTGACCGGATGGCCGGACTTGATGGACCAGGCCCACGCCAGGGCGTTCCCCGCGAAGGACCCCGGACGCAGCAGCGTCGCACGAAGGGACGAGGCGGTCAGGGCCCACTCCACCTCCAGGTGCGAGCCGGCCAAGGGGCTGGCCTCGGCGTCCGGGGCGAGCACGGAGGACGAGGAGAGCAGCACGACGTGCTCGACCCCGGCTCGGACCGCCTCCTTGACGAACGCGTCGATGTGGGAGGCCTCGGCGTAGAGGAAGACCGAGGTCACGCCTTCCAGCGCGGCGGGGAAGGAGCTCGGGTCGCCGAGGTCGCAGCGGACGATCGCGGGGTCGTCGGGGCCCTTGGAGCCCAGGCGGACCTGCAGGCCGCGCTGCCGCAGGAGAGTGGTGAGGTTCCTGGCGACTGCCCCGCGGGCGCCGGTAACGAGGATGGTCATATCAGTAAATGTCCTATCGATTCGGGGGGGACGGAGCTCGCCGACGACAGCCCGGCTCGGACGAGGCCGGCGGCAGACGCGCAGCCTCCGCGAAGACGCTGGAGGCCCTTGGCAGGTGGCCGGGCCGAACGGCTACGATGTAGAGCGTGACACAAAAGCTGCGTCACGCAAAGATTGCATGACGCACATAAATGTGAGGTACGGAGCGGCCGATGTCAACCCGAGCGGAGAGGCTGAAGCGGATCCTCGCCGAGAGCCAGCGGCACTACGCCGCGTACGTGCTGTTCAACCAGGCGATGGCCGACAGTTTGGGCATCCACTCCACCGACCTGCAGTGCGTGGCGCTGCTCGACCTGGAGTCCGGCCCTGTCAGCACGGGCGAGATCGCGAAGCTGACGGGCCTGACGCCCGGGTCCGCGACGCGCCTGGTCGATCGCCTGGAGAAGGCGGGTCTGGTGGTGCGGCACGCCGACCCTGCGGACCGCAGGCGGGCACTGGTCGCCCTGGCCCCCGAGGCGAACGCCCGCATCGGAGCGGCCTGGGACGAGCCGGGAAAGGCCTTCTCGCAGGTGCTGGAGAGCTACGACGACCGCGAACTGGCGGTCATCGCCGACTACCTTCGCCGGGCGGCCGACGTGGGACGCGAACAGGCGGAGCGGATCACCTCACAGAGCCACCCCCACCCCTGAACCCCAGCGTCGACGCAGGTTCAAGCCGTCTACTCAACAGCAGCAGAACCATCATCAGACAAGGCCCCGGTCCATGGCCGTGGTCACGGCCGCCGTCCGGTCGGAGACGCCCAGCTTGCCGAAGATCCGCATCAGATGGGTCTTGACCGTGGTCTCGCTGATCGACAGTGACCGGCCGATCTCCGCGTTGGTCATGCCCTTGGCTGCCAAGGCCAGCACCTGGCCCTCGCGAGGCGTCAGCGACTCGGCTGCAGGGGCGCGCATCCTGGGACGAGCTCGACGTGGCCCAGGAACGCACCGAGCCCCGCACAGGGGGCCTGTGCGGGGCTCGGGTGGAACGGCGTCAGTCCAGGTAGTCGCGCAGCACCTGGGACCGTGACGGGTGCCGCAGCTTGGACATCGTCTTCGACTCGATCTGCCGGATGCGCTCGCGCGTCACCCCGTACACCTTGCCGATCTCGTCGAGCGTCTTCGGCTGCCCGTCGGTGAGGCCGAATCGCATCGACACCACGCCCGCCTCGCGTTCCGACAACGTGTCGAGAACGGAGTGCAGCTGCTCCTGCAGCAGCGTGAAGCTGACGGCGTCGGCCGGGACGATGGCCTCGGAGTCTTCGATCAGGTCACCGAACTCGCTGTCGCCCTCCTCACCCAGCGGGGTGTGCAGGGAGATCGGCTCGCGGCCATACTTCTGGACCTCGACCACCTTCTCGGGGGTCATGTCCAGCTCGCGGGCCAGCTCTTCCGGCGTGGGCTCGCGGCCGAGATCCTGCAGCATCTGCCGCTGGACCCGGGCCAGCTTGTTGATCACTTCGACCATGTGGACCGGGATGCGGATCGTGCGCGCCTGGTCGGCCATGGCACGCGTGATCGCCTGCCGGATCCACCACGTGGCGTAGGTGGAGAACTTGTAGCCCTTGGTGTAGTCGAACTTCTCGACCGCGCGGATCAGGCCGAGGTTGCCCTCCTGGATGAGGTCCAGGAACAGCATGCCGCGACCCGTGTAGCGCTTGGCCAGCGAGACCACCAGGCGGAGGTTGGCCTCCAGCAGGTGGTTCTTGGCCCGGCGGCCGTCTTCGGCGATCCACTCGAGCTCGGCACGGACGTCGACCGGCAGGCTGTCGGTCTCGCCGCCGCCCAGCTGCTCCTCGGCGAACAGGCCCGCCTCGATGCGCTTGGCCAGCTCGACCTCCTGCTCGGCGTTGAGCAGGGGAACCTTGCCGATCTGCTTGAGGTAGTCCTTCACCGGGTCGGCGGTGGCGCCCGCGGCGGCGACCTGCGCGACCGGCGCGTCGTCGTCGTCGTCGGACAGGATGAGGACTTCGTCTTCGCTCTTCGCCGCGGCGGCCGCGGCCGCGTCGGCGGCCTTGGGCTCGTCGTCGGACTCGTCGTCGCCCTCGGCCTCGGAGTCACCCTCAGCGGTGATCTCGTCGTCGTCGACCTCGATGTCTTCGAGGTCTTCCAGCTCGACATCGCCGTCGAGCTCGATCTCCTCGTCGTCGTCGACGCCCTCGGGGCCCTTGGGCTTGGTCTCGGCAGGCCCAGCGCTTTCTGGCTTGGCCTTCTTGGCGGGCGCGGCCGGCGCGGCCGCCTTCTTGGCCGCGGGAGCGGCCTTCTTCGCGGGAGCCGCCTTCTTGGCGGCGGGCTCGGCTTCAGCGGCGCCGACGACCGCGGTCACGGTCTCGGGCTGCTGCTCTTTGGCGGCCGCTGCCGTCTTGGTCTTGACGGGGGCAGCGGTACGGCGCTTTGCTGGACCACGAGACTTCTTGGGCGCAGCCGAATCCGCGGCGGTCACCACCACGGTCACGCCCTCTTTGCTGAGGTTCCGCAAGAACGCGGCGGCGTGCGACATGGGGATGTCCGCCTCCTCGAAGGCTTGACGGACATCCTCAGACTCGAGGAAACCCTGCGAGCGCCCACGCTCGAGCAGTCGCTGAATGACGGGCTCGTTCAGCTCTTGTGGCTTCGAGCGAGTCGAACTTGCAGGCGACACGAACACCTCTCGAACGAACGCGTGGCGACAATGGACCCAGATGCCCGCTGGGGGGCTGTTGCCTCTCTCGGAGATCGGTGAGGCCGTGCGGACCGCGACGGACCTGCCCAGCATTCTGGCACGACCTCGCACTCAGTACGGCCACCTCCCGGCGGTTGACCTCCACCCTAGGCCGACCAAGACAGTAGTGCGTACGTAAGCGCGCCACTGATACCCGAAAGCAACCCTTATGACTGTTTCATTCAGTCACTCTTCGTGGCGGGCGGCACGTGGATGGCCAGGGCGGTAACGTCATCATCTTGTTCATATCCAGACAACATCCGGTCAACCAGGAAATCCAGCAACATGTGCGGATTACTGACGACCTCAGGCGGCGCTTCGGTCACAACACTGCAAAGCTCGGCGAGCCCTGCATCCAGCCCACGCTTCCTGTTCTCGACCAGACCGTCGGAGTAGAGCACGGCGGTATGGCCGGGCGGCACCACGAACCGGAACTGCCTGCGGCTGGTCGGCCAGCCTAGCGGAGTGCCCGGCTCCGCGTCGCAGAGGATCGCCGTGCCCTGCGGCGAAACCAGCACGGGCGGCGGGTGACCGGCCAGCGCCAGGGTCCCCTCACCCGTGACGGGCTCCACCACCATGTACGCCAGCGTCGTGACCTGCTCCTCTTCCTCGGTCGCGTCGAAGACCCTGTCGAGGCCGGTCAGCACGGCCGCGGGCGGTGGATTGGTCAGCGCCAGCGCCCGCATGGCGTTGCGGATGCGCCCCATGCCCGCCGCGGCCTTGACGCCCTTGCCCATGACGTCGCCGACGACCGCCGCGACCCGTCCGTCCTGCAGCACGAACGCGTCGTACCAGTCGCCGCCGACCTGCACGTGGCGGCTGCCCGAGCGGAACCGCTGGGCCAGCACCAGCCCCTTCACCACCGGCAGGCGGTCGGGCAGCAGGCTGCGCTGGAGCGTTTCGGCCGTGCGGTGCTCGCGCTCGAACAGGGTGGCCCGCTCGACCGCCAGCGCGCACTGCCCGGCGAGCGCCTCCAGGAAGACGCCGTCCTCCTGAGAGATCTTCTGCGGCCTCGTGAACGAGAAGCGGAGCGCTCCCAGCGCGCGTCCGGCCGCGAGCAGCGGCAGGCCCACCCAGGCGCGCTCGTCACTGTGCGTGAGGTAGTTGTCGAGCACCTGCTCGTCTCCGCCGGCCTCGAGAAGTTGCGCCTTGAGGCTCTCGGGCGACTCGGCGAAGACGGGCCTGCGGCTGTTGACCGCCATGGTCATCACGCTGGAGTTGGCCAGCGGGATCTCCTCGCCCGCGGTGCCGGACGCCTCGGGGACGCCCTCGCCGTTGATCAGCTTGAGCGCGGCGCGGTCGGGGTCGAGCAGCGCGACCGCCGAACGGTCGGCGGCGAGCGCGGTGCGGCCGACGTCGATGATGACCTGCACCACTTGCTCGACCGTGAGCGCCTCCGCGAGGATCGCGGTCGCGCCCTGCAGCCGCGCGGTGCGCAGGGCGGCGGCGCCGAGCTGGTCGGTCAGCCTGCCGCGCATCTCCTCGGCCTCGCGCTGCGGCGTCACGTCGGTGTTCGCGCCGACCCACTCGACGACCCTGCCGTGCCTGATGATCGGGACGGCCCGGACCTCGAAGTGCCGGTAGCCGCTGGCCCGGGTGCGGACGCGGTAGTTCCACTCGAACATGGTCCGGCCGCGCAGCGCCTCCCGCCACGCCTCCTCGGTCTGCGGGCGCTCATCCGGGTGGACGGCCTCCAGCCAGCCGTGCGCGAGGTACTCCTCCAGGCCCTGGCCGGTGATGGCGCGCCACTGCGGCGCGTCCTCGACGACCGTGCCGGTCGGGGAGGTGATCCAGACCAGCTGCGACTGGGCCTCGACCAGCGAGCGGTAGCGCTCCTCGCTGCGCCGCAGGTCCTCCTCGGTCTGGCGGCTCTCGGTCACGTCCAGGCCGACCAGCGCGACCGCCTTGAGCCCGCCCGCCTCGTCGTGGACCGGCGAGAACGACAGCGACCAGTGGCGCGTGTCGCCCTCGGACGAGCGCACCCGCACCCTGCTCTCGGTGACCGGGCCGTCGCTCGCGATGACGGCCTGCACAGCGTGGGTGATGACCTGGCTGAGGTCGGCCGTGAGGGTCTCCACCGGCGGACGGCCGATCAGCCGGTCGGCCGGGACGCCGACCACCTCGGTGAAGACGTCGTTGACCCGCTGGACGAGGCCGTCGGGATCGAAGAAGGCGAAAGCGAACTCCGCCTCCGAGAGCATGCCTCTGAAGAGGGCGGAGTCTGAGATGTCCACATCCGACTCCCGGGGACGAGGAACGGAGGTCTCGGCGCTCACGGTCGGCACCTCCGTCGCGTGCCAGGGTCTCCCACGCGGCACATCTCCATAACTATGTATCGGCGTAGCGCAGCTCCGGGCGACCGGATCCTGCAGTACATCATCGGCGATGGGCAGGCGCGGACGGAAGCCCCGGCCGCCATACGGTCATCGCATCCTGTCAAAATCGCTCCACGTTGCGCAGCAAGATCAGGCTACTTGGCCTTCGCCGTGCGCTTGGCCTCCTGTTTGGTGGCCCGCACCCGACCCAGGCTGTCGGCGTCGATCACATCGGCGACCGACCGGAACGACCCCTCCTCGCCGTACAGGCCCGCGGCCTCGCGCCACCCGGGCGGCTGGACGCCGAGCTGCTTGCCCAGCAACGCCAAAAATATCTGGGCCTTCTGCTTGCCGTACCCGGGAAGTTCGAGGAGCCGCTTGAGCACTTCCTTGCCGTCGGCCGCGTCGGCCCAGATCTTCTCCGGCGCTCCGTCGTAGTGCTCGACAAGATAGGCGGCCAGCTGCTGCACCCGCGCGGCCATGCTCTTCGGGTACCGGTGGACGGCCGGCTTCTCGGCGAGCAGCGCGGCGAACGCCTCCGGTTCGCAGGAGGCGATCTCTTCGGCCGTGAGGTCGTGCCCGAGCCGCTCGGAGATGGTGTAGGGCCCCGTGAACGCCCATTCCATCGGGATCTGCTGATCGAGCAGCATGCCGACGAGGAGGGCGAGCGGGCTGCGGCCGAGCAGCTCGTCGGCCTCCGTCCGCTGGGCGAGCTGGATGCGCATGGGAACAGCTTCGCACGAAAGCCGCCCGCGAGAAGTGAACACAGGCGTCGCAGAGGCTTGACACGAGCACGAGAAAAGATGAAATGAGAGCGCAAGTCGCCCTGAGTCCAATCCTGGGGGTTTGCCCCAGGCCACCAGAGGAATCTCACATCTATGCTCGCTCTGGCCACACGCTTCCTCAGGGAGCCGGTCAGTCTCAGGCTGGCCGAAGAGTTCCTGACCGTGCCCGTGGACACGATCGACCGCTGCGTGGCCGACGTGTGCGCGTGCGCGCAGCATCTCGGCATCAAGGCGACCCCGGAGATCGTGGAGCGCATCGCACGTGAGCATCTGCTCGCGATCGTGAACTCCGCACCGCCGCCCCGGAGTCCCCGATAACATCGGGGAAACCAGGCCGCGTTCTACGCACCGTTTGCGCCTGGAATGCGAGAGAGTGAGGGCGTGCGCCGACACCGACGAGATCCCCGGGAGAGCACCCCGCCAGACGACGTGTTCAAGGAGATGGTGCAGGCGGCACGCGAGTTGCTGGCCGTGCGCAGTCCCCTCGACGCCGAACTGATGGTCTCCGACATGATCGGAGCCTGGTGGGGCAGGCGCGTCAGAGGTGGCGACGTCGAACAGGTTCTCGGCGAGGGGTTGGTCGACTACGCGGCCAAGGCCGGAACCCCGGCGTCGTTGACGCTGCTGATCTGCCTCGCCTATCTCGGAACGGCCCGCCAGGGCGCCAAGGCGGAGGGCGCGGCGCTGGCGATGATGGAGTCGGGCGTGGCCAGGCCCGGCTGGGCCGACCGGGTCGGCGCCGTCAAACCCACCGGCTGCTACGTCTCCCGCGACGCCTACGGCGACCAGGACACCGTCATCTGCACGTTCGCCTACCGATGGAACGACGAGGCGGGCCAGAGCACCGACTCGCACGCGCTGGTCGTGGTCGTCGACCACAACATGTCGGGCATGGCGCGCGACGCCTGGGTGTCGTCCCACGTCGACAAGCTGCTGGAGCAGGCGCGCGCCGAGGCCGCCGGCAACTCGATGCTGCTGTTCGCGGAGATCGAGCCCCAGCAGGCCAGGGCGCTGCTGGAGTCGGCGATGAAGGCCACCGGCGAGCCCAAGACGCCGCCGCCGGTCAGCGAGAGCTACAGCGCCTACCACGCGTTCGCCCGGGCCAGGCTGAAGGCGCTGCCGCCCGGCCGTAAGCGTCCCGCCCCCTTGCGCATCGAGGCCCCCTACAGCCGCGAGCGGCGGGCCATGCTGGCGGCCGAGTTCCTCGCCTCCGACGCGGCCGAGCACCTGTCCGACCCGTCCGCGGCCTCGCGCTGCGCCGACCACATCATCGACTACGGCTGCGAGCAGGACTTCAGCAGGCCGCTGCGGGTGAGCCCGACCAAGTGCGAGACGTTCCTGCTCGACTGGCTGCCCCGCAAGGTGATGCTCAGCGTGGCCGAGCAGGAGGCCATGCCGCACGTGCTGTCGGCCTGGGTCCGTTTCGCGGCGCGCCGCACCGGCCTGCCCGAGCAGGGCCTGAAGGCCACGCTGGACGCGGTGTGGGAGGCGACCGGCAAGTTCCCCGAGGCCTACCGCGACCCGACGTCGTTCGGGCTCGACCGTCCGCTGCTCGAACGGCTGCTGCCCGACGGCGACCTGTCGGCGCTGGCGAGGCGGGTGTTCGCGTTCCCGTTCCTGCAGGGCGTGCACAACGGCGTCGACCTCGACCGGCTCAACCCCGCTGACGAGGCCGACCGGCGGGCGCTGCTGGAGATCGACCACGTCGGCGAGCTCGACGAGGAGCACCTGGCCTGGCACGAGGAGATCGCCACCCGGCTGTGGGAGGGCGATCCGCCGCAGCTGTGGGAGGCGGCACAGCGCCTGCTCGACCTCGGCCACGACCGCCACGAGGTGCTGCACGTCCTCATCGAGATCGCCGAGCGCATCGGCGACGACCCCGAGGAGCTCGCCTCCGCCCTGGACGACATCGCCGACATCCCCGACGAGATCTAGAATTTCGTTCTATGTCGATGTACACCCGGCTGGCGGCGGGCCGCTACCTGGCGTCCGAGCACACCCAGGGGCCGTGGGACCCCGCGACCCAGCACATGGGCCCGGTCACCGCGCTGATCATGCACGAACTCGCGCAGACCGCCCCCAGGGCCGGGCTCGAACTGTCGAGGCTCGCCGTGGACGTCTTCGGCCCGGTGCCGATCGGCGAGCTGGAGGTCCGCACCGAGGTGATCCGCGACGGCAAACGCGTCCAGTGCCTGGCGGCCACCGTCTCCTCCGGTGGGCGCGAGCAGGCCAGGGCCACCGCCTGGCGCATCCGCGAGGCCGGCACCCCTGCCACCCCCACGCTCGCCCCTCCCCCGATCCCGCCGGCGGCCACCGATTCGTGGCTCTCGACCGGGTTCGGCTACGGCAAGGCCATCGACTGGCGGTTCGTCAGCGGCACGGCCGGAGCGACCGGGCCCGCCACCGTCTGGGGCAGGGTCCTGATGCCGCTCGTCGAGGGCGAGGAGATCACCCCGATGGAGCGCCTGGCGCTGTTCGCCGACAGCGGCAACGGCGTCAGCCAGGTCCTGGACTTCGCCACCCACATGTTCGTCAACGTCGACCTGACGATCTCGCTGTTCCGCGCGCCCGCCGGCGAGTGGGTCTGCATGGACGCCGCCACCGTCATCGGCCCCTCCGGACGCGGCCTGACCCGGTCCACCCTGTTCGACCAGGACGGCGAGGTCGGCGCCGCCACCCAGACACTCTTCGTCGCGCCGAGGTAGCCGTCCGCGCGATGATGGAAGCATGGTGATCGACCTCAACGCGGACCTCGGCGAAGGCTTCGGCGTCTGGCGGCTCGGCGACGACCTGGCGCTGCTGGACATCGTCACCAGCGCCAACGTCGCCTGCGGCTTCCACGCCGGAGACCCGGTGACCATCAGGCGCACCTGCGCGGCGGCGGTCGACCGCGGGGTGTCGATCGGGGCGCAGGTGTCCTACCGCGACCTGGCCCACTTCGGGCGCAGGGAGATGGACGCCGACCCGGAAGAGCTGTGCGCGGAGGTTCTCTACCAGCTCGCCGCCGTCGACGGCATCGCGCGCGCCATGGGCGGGCGGGTCTCGTATGTCAAGCCGCACGGGGCGCTCTACAACCGCATCTGCCGCGACGAGGAGCAGGCGGCGGCGGTGATCGACGCCGTGGCCGACTACGACCCGTCCCTTCCCGTTCTCACGCTGCCGGGGTCGGTCGTCCACACGGTGGCGGCCGCGCAGGGGGTGCGCACGGTCACGGAGGCGTTCGCCGACCGCGCCTACACCCCGGCCGGGGCGCTGGTGTCGCGCCGCGAGCCGGGCGCCGTCATCCACGACCCGGCGGCGGTGCCGGCGCGGGCCGTCCGGATGGCCGTCGAGGGCACGGTGACGGCCGTCGACGGCAGCCAGGTGCCGGTCCAGGCCCGCTCCATCTGCGTCCACGGCGACACGCCGGACGCCGTCCGTCTGGCGCAGGCCGTCCGCGACGGGCTCCTGGAGGCCGACGTGGTCCTCCAGGCGTTCGCATGAACCGCACACGCCGCCGGCGGGGTCCACAAGCCGCGGCGAGCGCTGGAACGGCGGTGCCGGGGTGATCCGGACGGCCGGAGAGCACGGGCTGCTCGTGGAGACCGGCGCGCTCGCCCTCTCGCACCGCCTCGACGCTCTCCTGCGCGCCGATCGGCCCCAAGGCGTCGTCGAGATCGTCCCAGGCCCCGAGACGGTGCTGGTGATCGCTCCGGGGGCCGACCAGCAACGGCTGCGCGCCCAGCTGACCGCGCTCCTCGCCACGTGCGAGCGGCCTTGCGCGCCTTCGACCGCGCGCACGGCCGGCGATGCCGTGGTGACCATCCCGGTCGTCTACGACGGCGAGGACCTGCCGGCCGTGGCCGAGCTGGCCGGGATCCCGACCGGCGAGGTCATCGCCAGGCACACAGGGCGCGAGCTGGTGGTGGGGTGGCTGGGGTTCGCGCCGGGGTTCGCCTACCTCACCGGGCTGGACGAGACGCTGCACGTCCCCCGGCTCGACACGCCACGCACCTCCGTCCCCGCCGGCTCCGTGGCGATCGCGGGGCCGTACTCGGCGGTCTACCCCACGGCGTCTCCGGGCGGCTGGCGACTGCTGGGACGCACCTCCCTGCCGGTCTGGGACGTCGACGCCGACCCGCCGTCGCTGTTCCGGCCCGGCACGCGCGTGCGGTTCGAGGCGGCATGATCGAGGTGCTGTCGCCCGGCCCGTACGCGACCGTCCAGGACCTCGGCCGGCACGGCTACGCCCACCTGGGCGTCCCCTCCTCGGGGGCGGCCGACGCGGAGAGCCTGCGGCTGGCCAACCGGCTCGTCGGCAACCCGGAGGGGGCGGCCGGGATCGAGCTGACGTTCGGGCTGGCCGCGCTCCGGTTCCGGACGGGCGCCTGGATCGCTCTCACCGGCGCCCCCTGCCCCGTGGACGTCCACCCAGCCGCAGCCGCGGGTCAGGCGGCAGGTGGTCGGGCTGCCCGTGCCGGGGGCTTGGGCGGGAGTGGGTGGCCGGTCAGCGTCGGCGGAGCTGGGATGGGGGTGCCGTTCTGGGTCGCTGCGGGCGCCGAGCTGCGGCTCGGGAGGCCCACGTGGGGCCTGCGGACCTACCTGGCCGTGCGCGGCGGGGTCGCCGTGGAGCCGGTGCTCGGCAGCCGCTCCACCGATTCGCTGTCCGGGCTCGGCCCGGAGCCGCTGCGCTCGGGGGCTCTCCTTCCCGTGGGCGACGTGCGGGCGCTGCCGCCGATCACCGTCGACCTGGCCCCGCCACGCGACGCACGTCCGGCGGTGCTCAGAGTGCTGCCGGGGCCGCGCGATGACTGGTTCGTCCCGGGGGCGCTGGCTGACCTGTGCGCCGGCCCGTACCAGGTGAGCCAGGACAGCAACCGGGTCGGCGTGCGGCTGTCCGGGCGGGAGCTGGCGCGGGCCAGGGGCGGCGAGCTGCCCAGCGAGGGCATGGTCGCCGGAGCGGTGCAGGTGCCGCCGAGCGGCCAGCCGATCATCTTCCTCGCCGACCACCCTCCGACGGGCGGCTACCCGGTGATCGGCGTACTGGCCACGGCGAACCTGCCGATCGCCGCCCAGCTGCGCCCAGGCGACGAGATCCGCTTCACCACCCGCCACTGACCCGAATCGCCAGGACCCCGTACGCCAACGGAACCACCGCTGAACGCTCCGCTCTGCCCTCCCCCGGGATCCCGACGCGACCGGCAGGCTCCACCCCTGCCGAACGCGCACGCCGCTGCCCGCCGCCGGGGCCGACGGGTCGCTACCGGGCGCCGTGGGAGCCCGTTTCCGTCACAGTTCCACCTGGCCGCTGATGCAGGTCACCGCCCCGCCGCCCACCCAGACGTTCTGGTCGGCGTCGGTGGAGACGCGGACGCGGCCCGCGCGCCCGAGCACGGTGCCCTGGGCGGCCACGTACGGTGCGCTGGCGCGGCCGGTGCGGAGCAGCCATTGGGCCACGGAGGCGTTGAGGCTGCCCGTGACCGGGTCCTCGACCATGCCGCCCTCGGACGGGCAGAACGCCCGGACCTCGAACGCGTGCGGCGCCCCCGCCGGGTACGGCCCCACCACCCCGATGGACAGCTCCGTCCTGCCGGGGCGCAGTGCGAGCACCGCGTCGGCGTCCTTGAGCAGCACGGCCACCCAGCCGGGCCCGTTGTCGGCCCACTCGATGTCGACGATCTCACCCCGTTCGACGCCCAGCACCTCCGCGACCTGCTCGACCAGCGGCTCCTCCACCGTCCCGGACCGCAGCAGCGGCGGCGCGGCGAACGCGAGCCCGTCGCCGGTCTTACGCACCCGCACCAGCCCCGCCCCGCACTCCTGCACGATCGTGTCCGCCTCTCGCGGCACGCCTCCCGCCTCCAGCCAGGCGTGGCAGGTGCCGAGCGTCGGATGCCCGGCGAAGGGCAGCTCCGACGTGGTGGTGAAGATCCGCACCCGGTAGTCGGCGTCGGGTGTGGTGGGCGGTAGCACGAACGTGGTCTCGGACAGGTTCGTCCAGTGGGCGAAGCGCTGCATCTCCTCGGTGGTCAGCCCGTCGGCTTCGAGCACGACCGCGAGCGGGTTCCCGTGGTAAGGCGTGGTGGTGAACACATCGACCTGACGAAATTCGCGCGACATGCCCCAAGTCTCGCAGAACGCTGTCAGAACGCCCGGAGCCACTCGCCCCCACGACCGCCAGGAGGCGCGAAGCTCCCGCGACCACCGTGAAGCAAGCCGACACGTTCTCACGGTGGCACCACCACCCGGCCCCAGCGGCCGACGACGGGCGGCGTGAGCGGGGCGGGAGACTCCGGGCTACTCACTCGATGCGCTCGACCTCGCGGGGCTCTGAACTACTTCATGGCCAGGAGGGATTCGATGCGTTCCACCGCCGTCTGGAGGGCTTCCTGCGGGACGTCTTCGAAGAGTTCGAGGGCGACCCGGGTGTTCTTGGGCTCCCAGACGCCCGCGACACGCCCCTCGTGCACCACCACCGGCGAGATCCAGCCCGCCTGACGACTGACCTTGGGCTTCACCGGCGCCGGAATGAGGGGCTCCAGGTTGCGCGGGGCGCCGAGGATGTACTGGTCGAACCCCGGTAGCAGATGGACCTCGCCGCACGGCCGGGTGGCCGCGAGGTCGTCGAGCTGCTCGGTGAGGGCGAGCAGGGTGCGGCCGTCGTCGGTCTCGACCTCCGTCAGCTCCGGCCCGAGGTCGCGGAACCAGCCCTTGAGCACGGCCTTCCTCGCCACCCCGCCGAACAGCCAGGTGTCGAACATCTCGGGCGTCGCCGGGCCGTGCGCGCCGAGGTAGGCGCGGGCCAGCCGCACACCCGCCTCCTCCGACGGCGGGAGTGCCGCGCCCCAGCCGGGAAGCCAGTGGCGCGGGGCCGTGAAGGTCACCCTGCCGTCGCGTGGCGGGCCGTAGCACAGCTCGCCCAGGCGGCTGAGCGGCTTGAGCAGGGCTCCCCAGCCGGAGGTGAGCGCCTGCCTGAGGTGGGCGTCGCCGGTGACCTGGACGACCGCCTCGACCAGCTCCTCGCGGGTGAGCGGCTGCTCCCCCAGCGCGTGCGGGACGGCCTCGATGATCGCCGAGATCTCGGCGGCGGTGACGCCGTGGCCGCGCTGCCACGAGCCCTTCTCCCAGAACCGCAGCGTGGCCAGGGCGGCGCAGTAGCCGGCCAGCTCGTCGGAGGGCAGGAGGTGCAGGGTGCCCCGCATGATCCAGGTCTTGACCAGCGTGCGTTCGTGCCAGAGCGCCCGGTCGATGCCGCCGGGGTCGGGTTCGGCGCTGCGGACGGCCACGGCCAGCAGCGCCGACGAGCTCACCTGGGCCTGCACGCCGCACAGCCTGCGCGCGACCGCCACCGCGTCGGCCCCGCCGGCGGGGCTCACGAACTGCCTGCGCAGGCGCCAGGCGAGGATCTGGGGCCAGGTCAGCTGAATCGTCACGCGTCCACTTCTACACGCCGCCGCCGACAACCCCGGACGGGCCATGGACCGACGACTCCAGACGCCCCCGAACCGGCCTCCCGGACACCACTCTTGACGCCGCTGACGCACGTGGCCGCGGCCGGGCCGGTGGGGGCGGCCGGTCAGCTGGTGAAGCCGATGTCCTGGTACCGCAGGTCCTGGAAGCCTCTGGCGCCGACGTTGGCGAGTGTCGCCTTGGCCGCCACGTTCTGCGGCCGCTGGTACAGCGGCAGGACGTTCACCAGCTCCCAGATCAGCACGTCGGCCCGGTTGGCGTCCGCGTGGGCCTGGGCCGGGTCGAGGTTCTGGATGGCCTTGCTCATGGCCTGGTCGATGGCCGCCGACCCGGTACGGCCGAAGTTGGCGTTCCAGGTCTTGCCGTCAGGGGCGTTCGCGTAGATGCCGTAGCTGCTCGACACCGGGAACGGCGTGCCTATGTAAGAGAAAGGCGTGATGTCGAAGTTGCCGGGGATGACGTACTTGGTGAAGAAGTCGTCGCTGGGCACGGCCTGGATCGTGAGCTTGACCCCGATCTGGGAGAGCATGCTCTGCGCCAGCTCCCCTTCCGCCTTGCTGACCTGGACCCCTGAGGGGACAACGAAGCGCAGGTCGAGGCTCTTGCCGTCCTTCTGGCGGACGTTCCCGTTCAGTCGCCAGCCCGCCTCGTCCAGCAGCTGTTTGGCCCGCTGCGGGTTGTACACGCCGTACTGACCGGCGTTGTCCTGGTAGCCGTCCTGGGTGTTCATGAAGAAGTGGTTGTTCAGCAGCGTGATCGGCCAGTCGAGGCCCTGCAGGTCCGACTGGGCGATGGCCTGCCGGTTGATGCCCATCTGGATCGCCTGGCGCACCCGGACGTCCTTGAGATCGTCGCTGGAGCCGTTGAAGGTGAAGTGGCGGAAGTCCGGGCCCGCCGCCTGCCTGACCTGCGCGCCGGGGGTGGCCTTGGCGCGGGCGTAGTCGGGGGCCGACGGGCCGACGTCGGCGAGGTCCAGCTCGCCGTTGCTGAACGCGCTGATCATCGCGTCCTGCTCGGACGCCCGGTAGATGATCTGGTCGAGCTTGGCCCGGTCGCCCCACCAGCGGTCGTCGCGGACGATCGTGATGGTCTTGGCGGTCTGGTCGAAGCTCTTGAACGTGAACGGCCCGGAGGTCACCGGGATCTTGTTCAGCCAGGCGTTGTTGAAGGCGTCGGGGGTCTTGTTGGTGGAGGCGGGCAGCAGCGGGCCGAAGAGCGACTGCCAGTCGCTGAACGGCCTGGCGAACGTGACGACCACCTGGTAGTCGTCCTTGCCCCGCTCGACCTTCTGGATGTCCTGGTAGCCGGTGGAGGAGACGATGTGGAAGCGGCGGTCGCGGCCGTTCAGGGCGTGCCACTGGGCCTGGTAGTCGGCCCAGGTGATCGGCTGGCCGGTGGACCACTTGGCCTTGGGGTTGAGCGTGTAGGTGACCACCTGCTTGGGGCTCTGCGCGGTGATCGTGGCGTCGATCAGGTAGTCCTTGTTGGGGGAGATCTCGGCCTTCTCGTTGGAGATGAACGGCGACGGCAGCAGCGCGTTGCTGACCACGGCGGCCATCGCCAGGTTGCCGTCGACATGGTTCCTGTTCCACTGGCTGGGGAACTCGCTGATGCCCCAGCGCAGCGTGCCTCCGTCCTTGACCTTCTCGCGGGGCTGCGGGTTGATGTCGAACGCCTTCATCGCCACGTTCCCTGAAGGGCTGCCGGTGTTGCCGCGGCCGGTTTGGGTGCCGCAGCCGGCCAGCGGCGGGATGACCGCCGTGAGTGCCAGGGCGGTCACCACCAGACGTGATGCCTTCATCGAGCGGATCCCTCCAGATCTAGATGACTTCGAGCTTCTCGGCGTAGTGGCAGGCCGCGCCGTGGTCCTCGCCGAGCGGGCGCACCTCGGGCTCGACCGTGACGCACGCCTTCCGCTCGTCGTCGGTCAGGCCGGATCTGAACAGGGGGCATCGGGTACGGAACCGGCAGCCCGACGGCGGGTCGGCGGGGCTGGGGAGGTCTCCTTCGAGCAGGATCCGGGTGCGCGACCGTTCGCGTACCGGGTCGGGTATCGGGATCGCCGACAGCAGCGCCTGCGTGTACGGGTGCATGGGGGTGTCGTAGACGGCGTCGACCTGCCCGATCTCGGCGATCCTGCCCAGGTACATCACGGCCACCCGGTCGGCGATGTGCCTGACCACGGCCAGATCGTGCGCCACGAACAGGTACGACAGCCCGAGCTTGACCTTGAGCGCGTCGAGCAGGTTGATCACGCCTGCCTGGATCGACACGTCGAGCGCGGAGACGGGCTCGTCGAGCGCGACCAGCCGGGGTTCCAGGGCGAGGGCGCGGGCGATGCCGATGCGCTGGCGCTGGCCGCCGGAGAAGTCCTGCGGGTAGCGGGCGGCGTGCGACGGGTCGAGCCCGACCAGCGCGAGCAGCTCGCCGATCCGCTTGCCGGGGCGTCGCGTGCCGTGGGCGCGCAGCGGCTCGGCCAGGATGTCGTAGACGGTCATGCGCGGGTCGAGCGAGGCGAGCGGGTCCTGGAAGACGACCTGGAGGTCGCGCCTGATCGCCATGCGGGAGGCGCCCGACAGCCGCCCGGTGTCGTGGCCGAACAGCTCGATGCGGCCCTGCTGCGGCCTGGCCAACTCGAGGATCTCCATCAGCGTGGTGGTCTTGCCCGAGCCGGACTCGCCGACCAGCCCGAGCGTCTCGCCCTCGCCGATGTCGAAGCTGACGCCCGCCACCGCATGGACGGTGCCGATCCGGTGCCTGAACACCGTGCCGCGCATCAGCGGGAACTCCTTGACCAGGCCGTCGACCAGGAGCACCTGCTGCCGTCGCGGCGCGCCCGCGGGCGCCTTGGCGCGGCCGACGTGCTCGGCGGGCATGCGCGGCCTGACCTCCTCCCAGCGGATGCACGCCGCCTGGTGGCCGGGCCCGACGTCGAACAGCGGCGGCTCGCCGTCGTCGCAGGCGTCGACCTTCATCGGGCAGCGCGGCGCGAACGGGCAGCCGGGCGGCAGCGCGGCGGGCGAAGGCGGCTGGCCCTCGATGGGCACGAGCGGCTGCCGCTCGCCCCTGTCGACGCGCGGCACCGAACTGAGCAGCCCCGCCGTGTACGGCATGCGCGTGCGGTAGAAGACGTCGTCGACGGCCCCGACCTCGACCGGGCGGCCCGCGTACATCACCAGCACCCGGTCGGCGAACCCGGCGACCACCCCCAGGTCATGGGTGATCAGGATGATCGCGGCGCCGGTCTCCTGCTGCGCCTTCTTCAGCACCTCCAGCACCTGTGCCTGGATGGTGACGTCGAGCGCGGTGGTCGGCTCGTCGCAGATGATCACGTCGGGGTCGTTGGCGATGGCCATCGCGATCACGGCGCGCTGCCGCATGCCGCCGGAGAACTCGTGCGGGAAGGCCAAGGCCCTCTTCGCCGGCTCGGGGATGCCGACCAGGTCGAGCAGGGCGACGGCCTTGACCGCGGCCTGCTCCTTGGTCACCTTCTGGTGGACGCGCACGGCCTCGGCGATCTGGTCGCCGACCCGGTAGACGGGGGTGAGGGCCGACAGGGGGTCCTGGAAGACCATCGACATGGTCTTGCCGCGGAAGGCCGTCAGCTCCCGTTCCGGCGCCCCGAGCAGCTCTCTGCCGTGCAGCCTGACCGACCCGGTGACCCTCGCGCTGGGCGGCAGCAGGCCCATGACCGCGGCCGAGGTGACCGACTTGCCCGACCCCGACTCGCCGACGATGCCCAGGACCTCGCCCTGCCGCACGGCGTAGCTCACTCCGCGCACGGCGGGCACGTCGCCGAAGCTGACGCGCAGGTCGGTGACCTCCAGCACGGGCGTCATCGCGACCTCTTCGCGCCGGGGTCGAACGCGTCGCGCAGCGCGTCGCCGACGAGGTTGACCGCGAGGACCGTGACGATCAGCAGCCCGGCGACGAACCAGAACGTCCAGGGCGCGTAGAGGGCGGTTCTGGAGCCGTCGGCGATGAGCGTGCCGAAGGAGACGTCGGGCGGCTGGATGCCGAAGCCGAAGTACGACAGGGAGGTCTCGGTGAGGATGGCGGCGCTGACGTTCAGCGTGGCGTCGACGATCAGCAGCGACGACAGGTTGGGGATCACGTGCCTGAAGATGATCCGCACCGCCGGGACGCCCATGAACCGGGCGGCCTGGACATACTCCCGCTGCTTCAGCGAGATCGTCATCCCACGGACGATCTTCGAGGTGACCATCCACAGGAACAGCGCCAGCATGATCACGAACAGCACCCAGTCGCCGGGGCCGAACAGCGGCGACATGATCGCCAGGATGAGGAACGCGGGCAGCACGAGCAGCAGGTCGGTGAGCCAGGTGAGCGCCCGGTCGGTCCAGCCGAGGAAGTACCCGGCGAACGCGCCGACGACGGCGGCCAGCGCGGTGGACACCAGGGCCGCGAGCAGGCCGACGATCAGCGACTTCTGCATGCCGCGCAGCGTCACCGCGAACACGTCGGCGCCGGTTTGGAGCGTTCCGAACCAGTGGCGGGCGGACGGCGGCTGCATGAAGGCGGTGAAGTCCTTGTCGGTGTAGGTCCACTGGCTGAACAGCGGCCCGGCGAAGGCGAGCAGGAACATCAGCGCGAGCACGGCGAAGCCCGCCTGCCCCTGCCGCGACTCGAAGAACCGCCTGGCGACGACCTTCCCCCTGGAGGGCGCCCTGAGCTCGAGGAGCTCCTCCGCCAGCTCCTCCTCCGACAGCGTCATCCGGCCCTCACCCTCGGGTCGAGCGCGGCGTGCAGCAGGTCGGAGGCGAGCGAGGCGAAGAGCACGGCGATCGCGGCGATCAAGGAGATGGCCGCGACGGTGTTGACGTCGTTGGTGAAGATCGAGTTGATGATCTGCTCGCCCAGCCCGTGCCAGCCGAAGATCTTCTCGGTGAAGGTGGCCCCGGTGAGCAGGGTGCCGAAGGTGAACGCGAAGTACGTCACGACGGGGATCAGCGCGGTGCGCAGGGCGTGCCGGGTGAGCGCGCTGCGCCTGCTCAGCCCCTTGGCCATGGCGGTGCGGACGAAGTCGGCGCCGACCACGTCCAGCATCATGTTGCGCTGGTAGCGGCTGAAGACGGCGATCAGTCCGAGCGACAACGAGACCGTGGGCAGGATCAGGTGCTGCAGCCGGTCGAGCAGGCCGCCCCAGAACCCGGTGTCGAGCCCGACGCTGTACTCGCCGCTGACCAGGAACACCTGGGTGCCGAAGAGCTGGTCGTTGGCCCACGTGCCGAGCAGGATCAGCATGTTGGCGAGCACGACGACGGGCACGGCGAGCACCACGAACGACAGCCCGGTGGAGAGCCGGTCGAACAGGCCGTACTGCCTGACCGCGGCGAAGGCGCCCAGCAGGACGCCGAGCAGGCTGCCGAAGACCAGCCCGAGTATCACGAGCCGGAACGTGACGCCCATGCGCCGCTTGAGGTCCTCGTTCACCGGGCTGCCCGTGACGGTCTTGCCGAAGTCGCCGTGCAGCACCCCGGTGGCCCAGGTGGCGTACCGCTGGATGAGCGGGGTCTTGTCGTTCAGGTTGAGCGCGGTGAGCTGGGCGTCGACGACGGCGGGCGGCGGCTTGGGCGTGCGTTCTGCGTAGTTCGAGCGGGGGTCGAGCGCGCTGGCCGCGAGCAGGTAGGCGAGGCTGGACGCGACGGCCACGAGCACGACGTAGTTGAGCAGTCTGCGGGCCAGGAACCCCGCCATCGTCCCCCCTCCGACACGCACGATGTGTAGCCATATTGCTACACCATGCGAGTACGAGGATGCACCAAAGTGCCAAAGAGGAGTGTGATTAGCGTCCGGAAAGTTCGTCCACGGCGGTGCGGACGTCTTCGCTGGTGATCGTGGTCAGCTCGGCCGAGCTGGCCGACTCGCCCAGCCCCGCCAGCCGGACGTCGCGGCGCATGGCGGCGCGCTCGAAGAGCGACCTGGCGAAACGGCCGTTGCCCAGGCCGTCGATCAGCCGCTCTTCGCACACCCACGCGAAGACCTCGTCGAGGTCGCGCAGCGCGTCCTCGTCGAAGCGGTCGCCCGCCTGCTCGGCCAGCAGCACGGCGATCTCCGACAGCTCGCTCCGGGAGTAGCTGGGGAAGCCCACGCGCTGGTTGAACCTGCTGGCCAGGCCGGGGTTGGTGGCGAGGAAGTCGTCCATCTCGCGCTCGTAGCCGGCGAGGACGACGACGAGCCTGTCGCGGTCGTCCTCGGCGCGCTTGAGCAGGGTCTGCACGGCCTCGGCGCCGAAGGCGTCGCCACCGGAGTAGCCCGGGTTGACCAGGCTGTACGCCTCGTCGATGAACAGCACGCCGCCGAGGGCCCGGTCGACCAGCTCGTTGGTCTTGATCGCGGTCGCGCCGAGGTGCTGGCCGACCAGGTCGGCCCGCTGCGCCTCGACCACGTCGGGCCTGGCCAGCAGGCCGAGCGCGGCGAAGATCCGGCCGACCACCCTGGCGACGGTGGTCTTGCCGGTGCCGGGCGGGCCGGCGAACACGAAGTGGCGCATCTGCGGCGGCGTGGGCAGGCCGCGCTCCTGGCGCATCCGCGCCACCTGGAGCTGGGCGGCGATGGCGTGGACCTGCCGTTTGACCGGTTCGAGCCCGGCCATCGCGTCGAGGTCGGCGAGCGCGTCCTCCAGGATGGGGGTGTCGGCGTAGCCGCGGAAGCGGGCGGTCAGCTCGCCGAACGCCTTGGTCACGTCGGCGGTGGTGGTGGTCACGAGGTCCTGGGTCGAGGGGGTGCCCCCCGCGCCGACCACGCGCACGTCGCGGGCCGTCGCGGCGGCCTCGACCAGGCTGCGCGCGAACCGGGCGTTGCCCAGTTCGTCGACCAGGCCGCGCCGCTGGACGTCCTCGAACTGGCCGAGCAGCGCCTGGCGGGTGTCGGGCGCCATGGTGTCGCCCCTGCGGCGCTGGAGCAGCTCGGTGATCTCGGCCAGCTCGGCGGGCGAGTAGCTGGGAAAGCGGACCCTGGTGGCAAACCTGCTGGCCAGGCCGGGGTTGGAGGACAGGAACGAGGTCATCTCCTGCTCGTAGCCCGCCAGGATGATGATCAGCCGGTCGCGGTCGTCCTCGGCCCGCTTGAGCAGGGTCTGCACGGCCTCGGCGCCGAACCTGTCGGGCTGGCCGTCGGAGGAGTTGACCAGCCCGTACGCCTCGTCGATGAACAGCACGCCGCCGAGGGCCCGGTCGACCAGCTCGTTGGTCTTGATCGCGGTCGCGCCCAGGAACTCGCCCACCAGGTCGGCCCGCTGCGCCTCGACCACGTACGGCGTCTCGAGCAGCCCGAACGCGTAGAAGATCTTCGCGAGGGTGCGGGCGACGCTGGTCTTGCCCGTGCCGGGCGGCCCGACGAAGACGAAGTGCCTGGTGGGACGGCCGGTGGTGTAGCCGGCCTCGGCCCGCAGCCTGGACGCCTCGATGGACGCGGCGATCGAGCGGACCTGCTCCTTCACCGGTGCCAGCCCGATCATGCTCTCCAGTTCGCCGAGCGCGTCCTCGACGGAGATCTGCGGCGGCGCCGCCTGCTTGTCGGACCCGACCTCCGCCCTGCCCTCGCGCACCCGGACCCGGACCTGCTCCTCGACGGCCATCTCGGCCCTGGCCCTGCGGGCGACGAAGAAGCGGTAGACGAGGACCGCCGCGGCCGCGCCGTAGGCGACCCAGACGGCGACGGCGTCGGAGACCAGGGCCAGGGCGGCGGCGAGCATCCCGGCCGGCACCAGCGCCATCAGCGCGCTCTGCCACGGCGGCACCCAGCGGATGAGGTGGGCGGCGGCGGCGACGGGCAGGCCGAGCAGCGCCAGCAGGATCGGGGCCACCGAGTGCGGCGGGAACAGCGCGGCGAACAGCGGCGCGAGCGCTCCCCAGGCGGCGAGCACCAGGACGGTCGCGGCGGCGCGGGGGAAGCGCAGGGTCAGCGCGACGAAGCCGAGCGCCACCAGGGTGATGAGGAAGGTGCGGAGCAGTTCCCAGCCGACTGCGGCGCCGAGGCCGACCGCGCCGACCAGCACCACGACGTACAGCACCCGCCGGACGGCGGGGGGAAGCTGGAAATACCGCAGCCGCACCTGCTCAAACAGATCCCGCGCCGCACCCCGCCCCGCAGCTCGGACCCTGTCGGACTCACGCATCACGCCTCCCCGGTCCGCCCCCGGTTATACCGCACCGAACCGGGGATTGGGCGGACCTGACACGCTGGGTGTGCCCGGCGTACACGGCGATGCGGACCGTCACCGGCGGGCGACCCGGGATTCCGGCTACCGCCGCTGGTGCCGCCCGGGGAAGCGGCCCACGCTGACCTGGGTGGGTGTGACGCTCAGGACGTCCGAGCCGGGCACCGCGACGCCCCGCACCTCCACCCAGAACCGCTGTCGCAGCGGGTCCACCGCGAACACGGCCACCCGCGGGTCCCCGTCCGGCCCGTCGGCCTCCGCGACCAGCCGCAGCTCCCCCGACGGGCTGACGGTCGCCGTCGCCCCGACCGCCCTGGGCCCGTCGCGGCCGGCGTACGACAGCACGACGCTCCTGGCGTACCTGAACGCCTGGCGCACCTCGGGGCTCAGCTCCACCGACGGCGCGGCCCCCATCGGCAGGTCGCTCATGATCAGTGACGTCCGCCACGGACCCGGGCCGCCGCGCCACCACGCGCGCGCCGCCCGCGCCCCGAACACGGCCGCCACCGCCGCGAGCGCGGCCAGCCCGGCCCGGTACGTCCAGACGTCCCCCAGGGCGCCGCCGGCCGCGCAGCCCGCCGCGCCCAGGGCCGTCAGGGAGGTCGCGGCGAGCAGCCAGCGGTCCTCCCGCCACGGCCCCCGCCGGTAGGCGCGCAGCAGCGGGTACGGCACCACCACCGCGGCCATCGCCGCTCTCGGCTGCACCACCAGCGCCAGGCACACCAGCGGCACCAGCGTCGTCCAGGTCCTGCCGAGCAGGATCCAGAGCGTCACCCCCGCGTTCCGCCTGGCCGTGCGCTCGGCGGCGGCCCGCGCGAACTGGTCCAGGGCGCGCAGCGGGCGCCCGCGCCAGGTGTCGGCCAGCGCCCGCAGCGCGGCCAGCGCGGGCCAGCCGAGCACCGCGATCCCGGCCAGCCCCGTCCACACGGGGCCGAGCGACGAGGTGACGGCGGGCGTCGCGCCCAGCGCCAGCCAGGCGGCGAACGCCGTGACCGACAGGGCCGCCGACGCCACGGCGGCCCCCAGCCAGGGGTCGCGCCCCAGCATGGCGGGCACGTACGCCCAGACCCGCACCCTGCGCGCCTGCCTGACGGTCAGCGGGACGAGCAGCAGGAGCGCGGCGAGGCCGCCCAGCTGGGCGGCGCCGCCCCTGTCGAGGG